>VBDM01000216.1 GCA_005881355.1 Betaproteobacteria bacterium | reverse complement strand
GCCCGTGCGATGGTGCGCGGCGTGGCGGATGCGATACATCGCCGGGTCGCGCAGGTTGATGTTGGGCGAGGCCATGTCGATCTTCGCGCGCAGCACGTGCTCGCCGTCGGCGAACTTGCCCAGGCGCATTTCGCGCAGCAGCTTCAGGTTCTCCCCGACCGAGCGCTCGCGGTAGGGGCTGTTCTTGCCGGCCTCGGTGAGCGTGCCGCGAAGTCTGCGCATCTGCTCGGCCGAGAGGCTGTCCACGTATGCGTGGCCGCGGTGCACGAGCTCCTCGGCGAACTGGTACAGGTATTCGAAATAGTCCGAGGCGTGATACTCGTGATCGCCCCAGTGGAAACCGAGCCACCTCACCGCGTCGCGGATGGAATCGACATATTCCTCTTCTTCCTTCGCGGGGTTGGTGTCGTCGAACCGCAGGTGGCACACGCCGCCGTAGTCGCGCGCGAGGCCGAAGTTGAGGCAAATCGATTTCGCGTGGCCGTAGTGGAGATAGCCGTTCGGCTCGGGCGGAAAGCGCGTGCGGATCTTCGCCGGGTCGGGGGGCGCCTGCTCGACCGAAAGCGCGGAACCCATGAGATCGGCCTCGACGATCTGGCGGATGAAGTTCGAGTGCGAGGCTTCCTGCTGCGGTTTTTTGGCGGGGGCGGGCATCGCTGTATACGTGGTATGGGCTCGCGCGATTTTACTCCAGCGCCTCATTTACCTCGGTGCTACACTCGGCGCACCGGTCCAGGGCGAGCATGAGCGGATTTACGCGGCAAGAGATCGTCACGGCCGACGGCAACGTGATCGTCGCGCGCTTCTTCGCGCCGCGGGAACCCGTCAAGGGCGCCGTGCTCGTCGTGCCGGCGATGGGCGCATCCCAGGATTACTACGAGCCGTTCGCCGCGTGGCTGGCGGCCCAGGGTTTTCTCGCCGCGACTTTCGATTACCGGGGCACGGGGCTGTCGCGACGGGGCAGCCTGCGCGGATTCGACGCCGATATCGTCGATTGGGCGCGGCTCGACTGTGCGGCCATGGTCGAGAGCCTGTCGGCCCGTGCTCGCGACAAGCCGCTTTATTGGATCGGGCACAGCCTGGGGGGCCAGATCCTGCCGTTCGTGCCGAACCGCGACCGCGTGGCAAAAATCGTCACGGTCGCGACCGGCAGCGGCTACTGGCGCGAGAACTCGATGCCTTTGCGCCGCATCGTCTGGTGGCTTTGGTACGTCGTCGCTCCGCTTTCGCTGCGTCTTTTCGGCTATTTTCCGGGCAAGCGTCTGCGCAAGGTGGGCGACCTGCCGCGCGGAGTGATGGAGCAGTGGCGGCGGTGGTGCCTGAACCCGGAATACGCGGTGGGCGCGGAGGGCGATCGGGTCCGTACGCTGTACGCGTCGGTGGATGCGCCGATCGTGTCGCTTTCCTTCACCGACGATGAATACATGTCGGCGCGGAACACCGAGTCCATCCACGGTTTCTACGTCAATGCGCCGCTTAAGATGAAGCGGATCGCCCCCGGGGAGGTCGGGGCCAAACGCGTCGGGCATTTCGGCTTCTTCCGGCCCGCGTTCGAGGCGTCGCTTTGGCGGCGCCATCTGCTGCCGGAGCTGTCCTAAGCGCGGCGCGCGGCGGGAGAGGGTCTTCTCGCCTCCAAACCCGGAGTTCCGACATCCGGCGCCGGCCGCGAGGGATCCTGACATTGCGCTGTCAGGAACGGGGTCATCCCTTATCCGGGCGATGCAGGCGTCGTGATCTCCCGACACGACGGATCGGGTTTGCCCGACGGCGCTGTCAGGAGATTGATAATCGCGCTTGGAAAAAAGAACGGCTCTAGTAGAATCACCTAGGGGAACGTATGACCTTCTTGAGGAGGTTCTCCGATTGTCGGAGCGACTCGGTCTGGATATCGTGGCGCGTCTTCCAAACGCAGCAGGCGCTTAGCCTCTTCAAGAAAGGGAAACAATGAGCAATTTTTCCGGCTTGATCCGCAGCACAACCTTGGCGTTCGGCCTGATCGCCGCCACAGGGGTTTCGGCGCAGGCCCCCAAGCTCACCCTCGGCGTGTTCCCCGGCGTGGAGTCGGGGCAGTCCGAGTCCTTCGAGATCATGGATCGGTTTCTTCCGCTCGCCCACTATCTGTCGTCGAAAATCGGCACGCAGGTGTTGCTGCTTCCGGTGCGGGTGCCCGGGGCCGCGATGAAAAGCATGGTGCAGGGCGACACGAGCTACAAGCTCTTCTTCGGTCCGCCGGTCTTCGCCTCCGAGGCCATTAAGAAAGCCGGTTTCGTTCCCGTCGTCGTGGAGGAGGAGCGCATTCGAGGGGCCTTTGTCGTCAAGCAGGACAGCAAGGTGCAGAGCCTGAAGGACTTCAGCCCCGCGACCCGGATTGCCATGCCTTCGCCCGATCTGCTGCTCTCGATTCTGGCCGACGACGCTCTCGCGCAACACAACATCGTCCTGCAGCCCGGGGCTCGCATGCACATGGCGGCCGCGGAAGGCATCGTCCTCGCCGTCGACAACGGCATAGCCGACGTCGCCGTGATCCGCGATCACTTTGCGCACAAGCTCGTATCGGCGCAGCCGACCCGCTTCCGAATCGTCGGACAGACGGTCGACGCGCCAGGGTTCGCGCTGATTGCGCACAAGCAGGTGGCGGAGGACATGCGCGCCAAGGTGCGCCGAGCCGCGCTTGCGCTGAACAAGGACTCCTCCGCACTGGCCGTGGAAGCGCGGACGGGCTTGAGAACGAGCCCCTTCGTCGCCGGGCGCGACGACGAGTTCTTGGCCCTGCAACGGATGATGGACACCTCGGCGCTCGCCGGCCTCAAGTGAAAGCTTGAGGGGTTGATCGAAACCTTTTGCGAGGTTTGCCGGCCGTTACGCGGCGGGCCCCGCAAAAGTTCCAGGGCGTAGGCCCCGTCATCTTTCTCGCGGCGCCTACATCTGCTTGAACAGGTGGGCGAACACCCGGCTCGCCGCTGCGGGCGGTTTCTCCTGCGCTGCGGCTCGGGCAAATTGTGTCCGAGGCACAGTCTGTCCGCGACATTCTCCCTCGAATTCGCCGGGTTTTATGTGTTAGCATCCGCCGGGTTTCTAGGAGCGCATGGGGGGGCTCTGCCGCCGTGAAGCCGTTTGGCCAACTCGATGATCCGCGCCGACGCGTCCTGCTCCAGGCGCTCGCCGCGGGCGTTTTCTCATCGGCCGGAAGCGCTGTGGCTCAGCTATTCGGCACCGCGCCCAAGAAACTTCCCCCCGGGCAATCGATCTATCGCGTCTCGGGGCGCGCGCTGGTCAACGGCCGGGAAGCGACGCTGCAGACGCCGATCAAGGCCGGCGATACGGTGGAGACGGCGCCCAACGCGGAGATGATCTTCGTCGTCGCCGAGGACGCGTTCATCCTGCGCGGGGGAAGCCGCGTGACGATCGAGACGCCGCCGCCCAATTCGGCGTTCAAGACCGCGATGCGGCTCGTGACCGGCAAGCTGCTGTCGGTGTTCGGCAAGGGAAGGCCGATCCGGATCGTCACCGCGACCTCCACGATCGGGATCCGCGGCACGGGCGTGTACGCCGAAACCGATCCGGAGCAGACCTACTTCTGCACCTGCTACGGGGTCGCCGATATCGCGGCTACCAACGATCCCCAGAGCAGGGA
>VBDM01000215.1 GCA_005881355.1 Betaproteobacteria bacterium | reverse complement strand
GAAGCACGCGACTCCAAAGGCCTCTACGAGCGGGCACGGACGGGGCAGATCCCCAATTTTACCGGTGTCTCGCAGCCCTACGAGCCTCCGCTGCGGCCCGAGCTGCAAATAGACACATCGGCCACGACCGTGGCCGAGAGCGTACAGGCGATCTTGGCCACGCTGAATGCGAGAGGGTTCCATGTTTGACCGAGGCTACGAGTACTTGGACGAGCTCGAGGCGGAAGCCATTTACATCCTGCGAGACGCGGTAGCGCAGGCAAAGTGGCCGGTGTTGCTTTTCTCGATCGGCAAGGATTCATGCGCCCTGCTGCACTTGGCCCGCAAAGCGTTCCATCCCGGGCCGCTTCCCTTCCCGGTACTGCACGTGGATACGAAATGGAAGTTCAGAGAAATGATCGAGTTTCGCGATTCCGAAGCGAAGCGCCTGGGATTCCATCTCATCGTCCACACCAATCCGGAAGGCCTCAAGGAGGGTATCAATCCGATTAAGCACGGCAGCCGGGTCCACACGGAGATCATGAAGACGCTGGCTCTGCGCCAAGCACTCGATGCGGGAGGCTACGATTGCGTTTTCGGAGGCGCACGCCGCGACGAGGAACCCAGCCGGGCGAAGGAGCGTATTTTTTCGTATCGCAACGCCTACCACCAGTGGGAGCCCCGTTACCAGCGCCCGGAGCTGTGGAAGCTCTACAACGGCCGGGTGTCCAAAGGCGAAAGCATGCGGGTGTTCCCGTTGAGCAACTGGACGGAGCTCGACGTATGGAGATATGTGCGCCGTGAGCAGATTCCCTTAGTGGGCCTGTACTTTGCCAAGCCGCGCCCGACGGTGATCAGGGATGGAATGCTGATCATGGTGGACGACGATCGCTTGCCCTTGGCGCCGGAAGAAAAGCCCCAGGAACGAATTATCCGCTTTCGCACGTTGGGCTGTTACCCGCTGAGCGGCGCCGTCCAATCGCAAGCGTCGACGCTGGAGGAAATCATCGCCGAGATAGAGACTTCGCCGACGTCAGAGCGTCAAGGCAGGCTCATTGACAAGGACCAGTTCGGCGCCATGGAAAAGAAGAAGCGAGAGGGGTATTTTTGAGAGTCGATATCCTATTGATTAAACGGCCTCCACCTGGTCGGGACCTGGGCTACCTCCGGGCACCGAGTAAGGTAAACCCGATCGGGTAAACCTTTCAGGCGTTCCCCTAAGCGATCCCAAGGCATTTTGAGGGCGGACCGAGGAGATTGCCCAATTTCGTCCTGCTCCCGCGCAGCCTAGTATCGAGTCCATGGATCTGTCCTACACCCTCCTCGGAATTGTCGTTGGCATCCTGGTGGGAATAACTGGCGTGGGCGGCGGCTCCCTCGTTACTCCGGCGCTGACCTTGTTCGGCATTCACCCCGCGGTCGCGGTTGGCACCGACCTTGCGTTTGCGGGCCTTACGAAGACCTTCGGCACAATTGTCCATCGTTACCAGGATTCGGTTGAATGGCGGATCGCGCGGTTGCTTGTCTTGGGAAGCTGCCCTGCAGCACTGATCACGATCGGAGTGCTTGCCGCGACGGGCTCACACGTCAACGGTGGACTGATCAACGTGGTATTGGCAGTGGCCCTGGTTCTGACGGCGATCGTGCTACTGGTGGGTCGCGACACGGTCGCAAGAATCGCCATGCGCTACGAGAAGCATATTGCCGATCATCGCGCGCCGCTGACGATCGCGGCCGGAGTCCTTTTGGGCGTTCTTGTGACGCTTTCATCGATTGGCGCCGGAGCGCTCGGCGCAACGTTCCTGGTGATATTGTATCCGCGGCTTTCCGCCACCCGCATTGCCGGAACGGACATCGCGCACGCCGTTCCCCTCACTACGATCGCGGGCTTGGGCCATTTTGCGCTCGGTAACGTTGATGTGTTGCTGCTGGCCAGCCTTCTCATGGGTTCCGTGCCTGGCGTTGTGCTGGGAAGCTATGCGTCGGGACGATTTCCCGACCGCATCGTCCGGAGGCTGCTGGCCACTGTGCTGCTCATGGTAGGTGTTCGCATCGCCGTATTTGTCTGAGCAAGCCGAATGGCAGTCAGCGCGTACTCAAAATTCTCGAATTCAATCCGGTGAGCGCAACATGACTTGTTACTACGCGTTCAACGGCGACGCCGACGGCCTGTGCGCTCTACAGCAGCTTCGCCTGGTCGAAACGCAGCCGGCGACGCTCGTCACCGGCGTCAAGCGCGACATTACGTTGCTGCGGCGCATTCCGGGACAAGGCGGCGATGCCGTCACGGTGCTCGACGTTTCGCTCCATAAAAACCGAGAGGATCTGCTCCGATTACTCGAAGCCGGCGCATCGGTACGCTATTTCGATCACCACTACGCCGGCACGCCTCCCTGGCATTCACTCCTCGAGGTTCACATCGACGAGGCGGCCGACGTGTGTACCAGCATCTTGGTGGACCGGCACATCGGCGGTCGATACCGAGCCTGGGCCGTAGTAGCGGCGTTTGGAGACAACCTTACCGAACCGGCACGAGCAATGGCGCTCCAAGCCGGCTTGAACGCGCAGGCCACAGCGGCCTTGGAGAAACTCGGGATCTGCCTCAACTACAACGCCTACGGAGAATCGCTCGAAGATCTGCACTGCCACCCCGCCGAGCTGGCTGACCTGATGATGCCTTTCCGCGATCCGGCGAGCTTTATCGAGCAAACCGAGATCTGTGCGAAGCTCGACGCCGGCTACAACGAGGACATGGCGAACGCCCGCCGCGTGGCAACTCGCGGCAGTTACCGGGAGGGAATCATCGTATTGCCGAACGAGCCTTGGGCCAGGCGTGCCATTGGCGTCCTGACGAATGAACTCGTCCAAGACCGGCCCGGCGCCGCGCTAGCGATCCTGTCGCCGAAGGCTTCGGGCGGATTTACAGTGAGCGTGCGCGTGCCAGCCGAGAGCGCGGTGAGTGCCGCCGAGTTTTGCGGCGGATTCGAAACCGGCGGCGGCAGGAAATCCGCTGGCGGAATCAATTACCTGCCGGAAGCCGACCTGGATCGTTTCACGGCGCGCTTCGAAGCCCGTTTCGGGACGCGATAGCATCTCGGACGGATTTTCCAAAAGCGCCTGACAACCTGTCATCGGGCCGCGCATATCTCTACCGCTTCGGCGCTTCAGCGCGCGGCAGCGCGACGACCTGAAAAAAGATCTCGTCCTGCCTGATCATGCCGAGCTCGTAGCGGGCGCGTTCCTCGATCGCCTCGACCCCCTGCTTCAGGTCGCGAACCTCGGCATCGAGTGCGCTGTTGCGTTGCCGCAGGCGGGCGTTGGCGTCTTTCTGCTCCTGCACCTGACGCTCAAGGCTCCATACCCGGAACCACCCGCCTTTCCCGAGCCACAACGGATACTGCAGAAGGAC
>VBDM01000233.1 GCA_005881355.1 Betaproteobacteria bacterium | reverse complement strand
AATCCATGCCGCGCTTCTTTCGATCATCGGCTCTCGCTTTTGTTCTCCTTGCGGCAGCGCCCGCCTGGGCACAAGTGTACAAGTGGGTAGACGATAAAGGCGTCGTCAATTACTCTAGCCAGCCGCCCTCAGACCGGAAATCCGCCCTGCTCGACCCGAATTCGGTCTCGGTGTCCACCTACACGCCGGTGGAAACGGCGACGCGGACCGCCGAGGCGGTGGCGAGCGCAAGGGAGCAAATGCTTACCGAGCGAATCGCCGGCCTGGAGCGGCAACTGGACGCGGAGCGCTACCAAAGGCAGAGCCTCGCGGACGCGCAAGCCACGGCACCGGAGCAGCGTCATGAGCAGTGCTTGCGCGACCGGCGAGTCGATTGCGATTATTCGGGATTCGATCCCTACTACGCCCCTTACGGGCCAAGCGTCGTGGTGCTGCGGCCGCCGCTGCGGACTCGTCCTTTTGTTCCGGCCCGGTCCGCATTGATCTTTACCCCAAAGCCATCGAGGCCTATGTTCGCCCCGACTCGCGTTTCAAGGCTCGGCTCACCGACGATGTAGCGCCTTCGTGAAATGCCGCCCTACCGCGGCAATTCCGAATACCCCATCAGGAATTCGTCGACCGCCCGAGCGCACTGGCGGCCCTCGCGAATTGCCCACACGACGAGCGACTGCCCGCGGCGCATGTCGCCGGCGGCAAACACCTTGGGGACTGAAGTCGAGTAGCAACTCCGTCCCTCCGTTTCGGCTTTTGCGTTGCCGCGCGCGTCTTTCTGCACGCCGAACGCCTCGAGCACCGATTGCACGGGCGACACGAACCCCATCGCTAGGAGCACCAGATCGGCAGGGAGAATGGATTCCGAATCGGGGATTTCGCTCGGTTTGCCCTCCTTCCACTCCAGGCGAACCGTCCTGAGCGCTTTGATCTTCCCGTCCTCGCCGACGAACTCCTTGGTCGCGATCGACCAGTCCCGATTTACACCCTCTTCGTGCGAAGACGAGGTGCGCAATCTCGTCGGCCAATAGGGCCAAACCGGATTCCTTTCCGGATCCGGCGGCAGCGGCAGCAGTTCGAACTGCGTCACCGATTTCGCGCCGTGGCGGTTGGAGGTGCCAACGCAGTCCGAGCCCGTGTCGCCCCCGCCGATAACCACGACGTGCTTGTCCGTTGCCCAGAGATCCGGCACGCCCTTGTCTCCGGCGACGCGCTTGTTTTGCAGCGGAAGAAACTCCATCGCGAAGTGCACGCCGTCGAGCTCGCGCCCGGGTATCGGCAATTCGCGCGGCTGCTCGGCTCCGCCCGAGAGCACCACCGCGTCGAAATCGGCTGTCAACTTCTCGGCGGCGATGGTTTCGGTGGCCCAATCGGTAACACCCTTCCCGGCATGCCGCTTGCCGACGAAGACGCCGGCGCGGAACCTCACGCCTTCCGCTTTCATTTGATCGACCCGGCGGTCGACCAGCCACTTCTCCATCTTGAAATCGGGAATGCCGTAACGCAGCAGGCCGCCGATCCGGTCGTTTTTTTCGAACACCGTGACATCGTGCCCGGTGCGCGCGAGCTGCTGGGCGCAAGCGAGCCCGGCCGGACCGGAGCCGACCACCGCGATCTTCTTGCCGGTCTTGTGCTCAGGCGGCTGCGGTCTTACCCAGCCTTCCTCGAACGCCTTGTCGATGATCGCGCGCTCGATCGACTTGATGCCGACCGGGTCGTCATTGATGCGCAGCACGCACGCTTCCTCGCACGGAGCCGGACAGATGCGGCCGGTGAACTCTGGAAAATTGTTGGTCGAATGCAGCGTCTCGACAGCGCGCTGCCAGTCCTCTTTGTAGACGAGATCGTTGAAATCCGGAATGATGTTGTTGACCGGGCAGCCCGACATGCAGAACGGAGTGCCGCAGTCCATGCAACGCGCGCCCTGGACCTTCGCCTCCTCTTCGGTGAGGCGAAGGATAAACTCCCGATAGTGCTTCTTCCGCTGTTCGGGCGCTTGGTGCGCTTCCTCGAGCCGCTGGAACTCGAGGAATCCGGTGACCTTCCCCATCTAAGCGGCCGCCTTGCGTTGCGCCGCGGCGAGCTCGCTCAAGGCGCGCCGGTACTCCTTCGGGAAGATCTTGACGAAGCGCGGCCGGTAGTCCGACCATTTTTCGAGGATCTCCCGTGCGCGGCGGCTGTTCGTGAGCTTGGCGTGGCGCTCGACCATCTCTTTCAGGATCACTTCGTCGGCTTGCCCACGGTGCCAGAATTCGCGCGACAGCTTGCCCTGCTGCTCGGGCTCCGAAAGCACGGGTTCCAGGTCCACCATCGCGGTGTTGCAGCGCTTGACGAACTCCCCGTCGATGTCGAGGACATAGGCGATGCCGCCGGACATGCCGGCGGAAAAATTGCGTCCGGTGACGCCGAGGACGGCCACGGTGCCGCCGGTCATGTACTCGCAGCCGTGGTCGCCGACGCCTTCGACGACGGCTGCGGCGCCGGAGTTGCGCACCGCGAAGCGCTCGCCTGCGACGCCGCGGAAATACGCCTCCCCGGCGATCGCGCCGTAGAGAACGACGTTGCCCGTGATGATGTTTTCAGTAGGCTCTCCCCGGAACTTCGGCGAGGGCGACACGACAATGCGTCCGCCCGAGAGGCCCTTGCCGCAGTAGTCGTTGGTGTCGCCGATGAGATCGAGCGTCACGCCCCTCGCGAGGAACGCACCGAAGCTTTGTCCCGCGGATCCCGCGAAGCGGGCGTGGATCGTGCCCTCGGGCAGGCCGTCGTGGCCATAGCGGCGCGCAATCTCGTGCGAGAGCATGGTGCCGACCGTGCGGTTGCCGTTGCGGATCGGCATGTCGATCGCGACTTTCTCGCCGCGCTCGAGCGCCGGCTGCGCAAGCTCGATCAGCCGGTTGTCGAGCGCCTTTTCCAGGCCGTGGCTCTGGCGCCCACTGTTGTAGCGCGCGACTTCCGCGGGCATGTCGGGCATCTGGAAGATCTTCGAGAAGTCGAGACCCTTCGCCTTCCAATGCTCGATGCCCTTCTTCGTATCGAGCAAATCCGCTCGGCCGATAAGATCGTCGAACTTCCTGATCCCCAGGCGCGCCATCAGCTCGCGCGCTTCCTCGGCTACGAGGAAAAAGTAATTCACCACGTATTCGGGCTTCCCCGAGAACTTCTTGCGCAGGACCGGGTCCTGGGTCGCCACGCCGACCGGGCAGGTGTTCAGGTGGCATTTGCGCATCAGGATGCAGCCGCTCACCACCAGCGGCGCGGTCGCGAAACCGAATTCGTCCGCGCCGAGAATCGCCCCGATCACGACGTCGCGGCCGGTCTTGATCTGTCCGTCGACCTGCACGGCGATGCGGCCGCGCAGGCGGTTGAGCACCAGGGTCTGCTGGGTCTCCGCGAGCCCCAGCTCCCAAGGAGTCCCCGCGTGCTTGATCGAGGACCAGGGCGA
>VBDM01000232.1:3630-4117 GCA_005881355.1 Betaproteobacteria bacterium | reverse complement strand
TGCCGCAGCGTTCCGCGTTCCTTCCGTAGCGTCGTGGACGTTGAATCACCGCCGATTCTTGCCGGGCGCAAGCCTCCTCTCTCTGGTCGCGGGGGCGGCGATCTCCCGCGGCTACCAGCTCACCGACGGCATGACTCCGTCCTTGGGATTCACATTTCTCGCCGTCGCATTTGCGCTGCTGGTCGCCGCCGGGACGGCGGCAGATCATCTCGGTCCGGCCGGCTGGCTGGGAGTGCTGCGGTGGACCTTCCTGCGAAGAGTCGCGAAGTACAGCTACGCAATGTACGTTCTGAGCGTCCCCGTTCACTTCCTGGTCGGGAAGCCGGTGCTGTCAGCCCTCGGATTGGCGTCTACCAACTCGATCGCCGTCGACCTCGGGTACATCGTCGTTGGCACGGCGCTCAGTTTTTTCGCCGCCGCCGCATCATTTCACCTTTTTGAAGTTCATTTCCTGAATCTCAAGGACCGCTTCGCGCCGTCGGCCCCG
>VBDM01000232.1:0-3623 GCA_005881355.1 Betaproteobacteria bacterium | reverse complement strand
CGGGCGCGAGCGGGCGCCGCGAAGGGCTCACATCCCAAGAATTCTGCCGATCTCCGCGATATATTGGCCCGCCTTCAATCCGTCGGCGACGGCGGTGTCCAGCCCGGCCTCGATCGCCTTGCGCATGCCGTGCAATCCTTCCCTCACCCAGTGGTGCCGGCGGATCGGCGAGTTGAGCACGTTCTTCAGGGTTTCCACCTCGTCCCTCAGAAGCTGAACGTCGCGGGAACCGCTTCGGACCTTCGCCAGGTCCCGTTCCAGTGCGTCGACGAGCTGCGCCACTTTTTCCAGATCGATTTTCTTCGACCCTTCGGTTCTTTCCTTGCTGACCATGGGCAATACCTCCGATGATCGTTTGACCGCGTTTCCGAAATCGCGGTCGCGCGCTACGTCACGAATCCGGACGGGCGGACCTGCGAATTCGCCATCGTGGTGGCCGACGCATGGCAATAATGAGCCGTCGGCAAGCCGCCACGTCGTCACCAGCTCGGCGGGATAGGGGTGGGTCGCCATGTGGGTGCAGCGGCTGCGATATCCATCTTCATGGGGTCTCCTGCCCGGGAGCGGCGCGTTCCGGGATCTGCCCCGGGTTAGCGAAGCCGCTTCGCGGCCGTGCCGAATTTGAAGTGCGCTCTTCGCTGCGGCTCCCGCGGCGCGCTGCGGCGGCGGCTTTCGCCCGGCGAGGCTTTGCGCCGCGCGCCCCGCCTCATCGCCGCGGTCACCTCGCCGAGCGCGGGCGGCGCGCCGCCGTCCTTGAAGCGTTCGAGCTTTCGGTAGACCTCCGCCGCGGCGAGGTGAAAGCCCGGGGGCAGTCCCGCGGCCTGGAAGCTCGCCGCGATCTCCTCCATCTCGCCGATCCAGCGCCAGGCCTTGCGCGCCTGCACGGTGACGGCCTCGGAGCGCTTCGGCAGCTCGGGCTGCGAGAGCTTCCATTCCTCGAGCAACGCGGGTTCGACCCCTTCGTGCCCGGCGAGCGCGCGAATCGCGGCGAGGAGCGCGGTCGCGCCCTTGGTCCAGGCCGCATAGCAGGCCTTGAGCGCCGAGGCCGCGCCCGGAGGGCCCTGCAGCGGAACGGCCTGCAGATTGCTGCCCGCGAAGAGCGCGGCGACCTCGTCCGAGCGCGCGCCGGACAGATACATCCGCGAGCGCCCGCCTTCGACGGGCGGGGGGCCGATGATGCCGCCGTCGACGAAGCTCGCGCCCGCTTTCTCGACCACGCGGCCGACTCTGCGCGCGGTCTCCGGCGAGATCGCGTTGGCATCGACGTAGATTCCGCCGAATCCGTGCTCGGCGACCTCGCGCGCGAGCGCGAGCGCGCCGTGCGGCGGGCACACCGACAGCACGACATCGGCCGCGCCGAGCGCGCGCTCGAGCGAGCCCAGATCCTCGATTCCCGCGGCTCCGGCGCGAGAGCGCGTCGCGGCGCCGCGGCCATCCGACGCCCAGACGACTCTCAGCCCGCGCGCGGCGAGGCAGGCGCCCATCGCGGCGCCCATTTCGCCGGGGTGAAGCACGGCGACGGTGTTCATGGAAATTCAAGCGGCTCCGGGAGACGGCCGGTCAATGCCCGGGCGTGACGATTTGGATATGGTGGCGGCTCACGTTGAGGAAGGCCGCGCTCATGATCTTGCGGTCCCCGATCTCCCAGACCTCCGCGTCGGTCACCGCGATAAAGTCCTTCGCCTCGACCATGTAGTCGGTCACCCTGGCGCCGGGCATCAAGTCGATGTATCCCTTGACGCGATAGGTTCCGGTGAGGATGGTCACTTTCGTCTTGTTCGGATCCGCCATGGTCTTGCTCCTCGCGTCGATCTGAGGTGGACCGTTATTGTAGTGTATGCCCGCCCCGCCGAGACGAGGCGCTATAATCCGCCGCCTGAGACCGGGAGCAGAGTGAAAACCTATCGGCATAACGTGACGGTCCACTGGGGCGACACCGATCCCGTCCCTCAACGAACAAGGGGGCACACCCCCTTGTATATCCCCCGTAACAGAGATCATAAACTCCGCGCGAGTCGTGAAAATCTATCGCCATAACGTGACGGTCCACTGGGGCGACACCGATCCCGCGAAGATCGTCTTCTACCCGAACTACTTCGAGTGGTTCGACCAGAGCACGCGGCTGCTCTTCGACTCGGTGGGCCTGGACTGGGATTCGCTCGTGCGGAAATACGGCATCGTCGGGCTGCCGATCGTCGAGGCCAAGGCGCGTTTCGTGGCGCCCTGCAAATTCCGCGACGAGATCGTGGTAGAGTCGCACATCGGCAAGTGGAACGAAAAGACCTTCGAGGTCAGCCACACGGTGGTGAACGGCGGCGTGCGCGCCGTCGAAGGCTACGAGATCCGCGTCTGGGCGCAGCGCAGGCCGGATGAACCGGACCGCCTCAAGGCGATCCCGATCCCGGCGGAGATCAAGTCGGCGTTCGAGTGAGGCCCGTGAAAAAAATCGTCACTTCCCCCGACGCGCCCACGACCGGCTTCACCGACAAGGGCGCGCCCTCGCCGCTCGCGCAAGCGATACGGGCGGGGAACCTGCTCTTCGTCTCCGGCCAGGGACCGCTCGACCCCAAGACGCGCGAGGTGACGAGCGCCGACATCCGTGAGCAGACCCGGCAGACTCTGACCGACATCAAGAACGTGCTCGCCGCGGCAGGCCTGAATTTCTCTCACGTCGTGAACATGCGCGTGGCGCTGCGCAACACCGAGGACTTTCCGGCGTTCAACGAAACTTTCCGCGATTTCCTCCACGGCGAGAAAGTCACTCGCACCTGCATCGGCGCCTCGCCCCACAGGAAAGGGGTCAACGTCGAGATCGACTGCGTAGCGAGCTTCGACTAGGCCGCTAGTCAGCCCTGATGTTCGCCGCCTTCACCACCGGGCCGTAGCGGGCGATCTCGCGCCGGATCCACTCGGCCGTCTGCTCGGAGGTGTTGCCGAGGGGATCGACACCGATGCCGCCGAGCTTCTCGCCGATGTCGGGCAGCCGGATGATGCGCACGACTTCGGCATTCAACTTCGACACCACCTCGCGCGGCGTGCCGGCCGGCGCGAACACGCCGATCCACAACACCATTTCGTAGCCCGGCACTCCCGACTCCGCGATGGTGGGCAGCTCGGCCATCGAAGCGGCGCGCTTCGCCGAGGTCACGGCGAGCGCCTTCACTTTCCCCGCCTTGATCTGCGCTACGAGGGGAGGCGTATCCACGATCGTCATCTGCACGTCGCCGGCGATCACGGCCGTGATCGAGGCGGCGCTGCCTTTGTAGGGGATATGTTTGATATCGGTGTCGGTCATCTGCTTGAACATCTCGGTCGCGACCTGGAAACCGGTCGAGCCGGCGCTGTAGTTGAGCTTGCCGGGATTCGCCTTCGCGTAGGCGATCAATTCATGCACCGAGCTCACCGGTACCGAAGGATGCACCACGAGCACCAGCGGGAATACCCCGACCATGCTGATCGGGACGAAGTCCCTCAGCGGGTCGTAGGGGAGCTTCGTATACAGCACCGGGTTCACCGACATGCCGCCCGTGGCGTTGACGAGCAGCGTGTAGCCGTCGGGCGCGCTCTTGGCGACGAATTCGGCGGCGATGATCGAGTTGGCGCCGGGCCTGTTGTCGATGACG
>VBDM01000022.1:24839-29266 GCA_005881355.1 Betaproteobacteria bacterium | reverse complement strand
ACATGATGAGCATACGTTTAGTCATCGAATGCGACTCCTTAATATTCTATTTCCTGACACCAGCTCACTTAGCGAGCGTGGGCCACGCCGGGTCCTGGTCACCGCGGCGCCACCATCCTCCGCCCAGCGCCTGGAAAAGCGCCGCCGTGTCCGCATAGCGCGCCGCCTGCGCCTGAACGAGACCGATCTTCGCCTGCTCGTACTGGCGCTGCGCGTTGTAGAGCGCGAGATAGCTGGTCGCGCCGAATTGAAGCTGCGCGCGCGTCACTTCGAGGCTTTCGCGCGCGGCGGCCTCGGCCTCCGCCTGCGCCTTGAGCGCGACCGCGTCGAACTCGAAGGCCTGATCGTAGGCCGCTTCCGCTCCGCGCTTTCTCGCCTGGAGTTGTCCCGCGTGGAAAACCGGCTGAAGCAGGCCGGCGCCGATGTTCCAGATCCGCGATCCCGGGTCGAACAGGTTGGGCGTGCTGGTCGCCGCGCCGCCGTAACTCCCGCTCAAGGTCAGCTGCGGGAACATGAGCGCCTGCGCCACGCCGATGCGTGCGTTGGTCTGGTGCAGAACGGTTTCGGCCGCGCGGATGTCGGGCCGCTGGCGCACGAGATCCGAGGGCAGGCTCAGCGGAAGGTTCTGCGGCAGCTGGAACGCCGAGAGATCGAGCTGGGGCAGGCCCGCGTCGCCGGGAAATTTACCGATGAGGACCGCGAGCTGATTGCGGGTCTGCGCGAGCGCCTTCTCGAGCGGAGGCAGATTCGCGCGCGTCTGCGCAAGCTGCGCGCGCTGAGCGAGCACATCCACGCGCGAAATTGCGCCGAGCGCAAACTGCTTCTCGACCAGCTGCACCTGGCGCTCCTGCGACTCGGCGATCTCGCGCGTCGCGCGAATCTGCTCCCGCAGCGACGCTTCGCGGAACGCGGTGGTGGCGACGTTCCCCGTCAGCGAAAGATAAGCGGCCTCGAGCTGAAAGCGCTGGAAATCTATGCCCGCCTGCAGCGCCTCGAGCTCGCGCCGCGCTCCGCCGGCGAGGTCGATGGAGTAGGACACGCTGACCGAGGCGTTGTAGAGATTGAAGACGTTGGTGGGGATCGCCGGATTTCCAAACGCCGCGCCGGTGATCCGCTGACGCTTCGCCGACAAGCTTGCGTCCACGCTCGGATAGAGAACCGCGTACTGGGCGTTCAAGTTCTCCTCGGCCTGGCGGAGCGCGGCCTGCGCCGCAGCGAGCGTCGGATGGCTGGTGAGCGCCGTGCGCATGAGGTTGTCGAGCTCCGACGAGCCGAAAAGGGTCCACCACTCGGCGGAGATCTTTGCCCCCGCTTCGAAGCGCTGCACCTCGCCTCCGCGCACCGGGGCCGCTTCGGTCTGTTCAGGCTGCGGCTTTTCGGTGTAGAGACCGACTGCGGGAGCCTCCGGCGCGCGATAGTCGGGCCCCACCGCGCAGGCAGCGAGAAAAGCGGCCGTCGCGGTGACGGCGAAGCTTCGGAGCGTAACGGGCGCGGTCATCTCTTTTCCCTCGTGCGCTTGCCCTCATCTTTCGGGCCGAGGCCGACGACGAGCGCGCGGACCGCCTCCCGCAACTGGCGGTGTGCTTTGGCTTGCCCTCCGGAACCGCCGTGGAAAAAATGGTCGCACAGTGCGGTGTTGAAACTTGCGGCGAGCATCAGGCCGGCCACTGTCTCGGGCTCGGCGGCAGGCGTCACCCGCCCGAGCTGCTGCTCGGCCCGCAGATAGGCCGAGATCACGGACGTCGAGCGCGCCGGCCCCATCGAGCGCTCGTTCATCATGTTTCGCACGCGCGCAAGCAGTTCCTGGTCGGCGAAAAGCGAGCATACGAGCGGCGCCATCCGGAAATGAAAGGCGAACGCGCTCTCCAGCACCCGCTCGAGGTTTTTCTGTACGGTGTTCTGCCCGACCTGCAGGGGAAGGCTCTGCAGCACGTCGGGAAAATCGCCGAGCTGATGCAGCACCACCGAGAGAATCAGCTCGGCCTTGTCACCAAAATGATGGTAGAGCGCGCCTTCGGCGACCTTCGCCGCCCGGGCGATGTCGCGCGTCGTGACGCAACCAAGGCCTTGCGAGGAAAGCAGCCGCTCGGTCGCGGAGATGAGCTTTTCCTTCTGGTCGAGCGCCGGGGAGCGGGAGTTGACGCGGGCTCCTGCGGGCTTTGCCATGTGGGATCGGGTCGGAATTGAGAGTTCGATTTGAGCAAACGCTCAGGCATTATGAGCACGTGCTCAAAAAAAAGCAAGCCCTGCTCAAGACGGGGCCTGGCAATTCCCTACGACGATTGGGGTCAAGCGGCGGCGGCGCCGCCTTTCGCCGGGTCGCGATGCGGGGCCGGCCGGTCCCGGCCGCAGTTCACTTCGGAGGCAGCGGAGCCTGGTTGTACGGCTGCTTGGGTTCCTTGTCCGGCGGCAGGTAAGGCTGCGCGTCTTTGCCTGCCGGCCCAAGACTCTTGATGTAATGATACATGGCCCGCAGGTCCTGCTCCGTCGTCTCTTTCATGCTCCACCACGGCATCGGCGGGCGCGGTTTGAACGTCTTGATGTATTGGACCCACTGTTCCTCGGTCATCGCGGGCACGGTCAGGCGCAGATTGGACGCGTAGGTCGTTCCCCAGGGCCCGCGCCAGCCTAGCGGCCCGCTGCCAAGCAGCCAGTCCTTCTCGGGGACATTGCCTTCTTTCGGTGCGTAGCCGGCCGTGTGGCAGTTGTTGCAGTGGCCGGTCAGGACCATGTAGCGACCGCGCTCGATCTGAGGGGAGCCTTGCGCCTGTGCGCACAAGGGCGCAAGAATCAGTGCGAGCGCCGCGATCATTCCCCGCAATGCGTGATTCTTTTGCACGGACTTACTGCATCGACGCATAGGCTTCGTGCGCGGCGGCCTCCGCGTCGCCGACGTGGATCGCGAGGCCCATGTCGGAAAGCACCGAGCCGAGCGCCGAGAGGCACAGCATCACGTTGTCCGGGCGGCACGAGTAACCCATGATGCCGATGCGCCAGATCTTGCCGGCGAGCGGGCCCAGCCCCGCGCCCATTTCGAGGCTGAACTCGTTGAGCAGCGTCTTTCGCACTTCGGCCTCGTTCGGCCCCTCCGGACAGCGCACCGCGTTCATCTGCGGCAGCTGGTGCTGCTCCTTGACGAGAAACTTGAGCCCCATCGCCTCCAGGCCGGCTTTCAGCGCGTTGTGATGGCGCTGGTGCCGCGCCCAGGCGTTTTCCAGTCCCTCCTCGCGAATCAGCAGCAGCGCCTCGTGCAGGCCGAAAAGGGAATTCGTCGGCGCGGTGTGGTGATAGGTGCGCGTAGTCGCGCCCCAGTAACCGAGCAGCAGGTTCATGTCCATGAACCAGGAGTGGATCTTGTCCTTGCGGCTCTTCACGTAGTCGACGACGCGCTCGGAGAAGGACACGGGCGAGAGCCCCGGCGTGCACGACAGGCACTTCTGGCTCGCCGAATAGATCGCGTCGATCTCCCATTCGTCGACGAGCACGGGCGAGCCGCCGAGGGTGGTCACCGCATCGACGATCGCGAGCGCATCGTATTTGTGCGCGATTTTCACGAGGGTCTTGGCGTCCGACTGCACGCCGGTGGAAGTCTCGCCGTGAATGAACGCGATCACGCGCGCGTCGCGATTCTTTTTCAGCGCGTCTTCGAGCTTGTCCGGATCGACCGGCGAGCCCCACTCGTCCTCGACCACGATCGCCTTGCCGCCCGTGCGCTCGACGTTCTCGATCATGCGCGCGCCGAACACGCCGTTCTTGCATACGATCACCTCGTCGCCGGGGCGCACCAAGTTGACGAAGCAGTACTCCATGCCGACCGAGCCGGGCCCGGAAAGCGGGAAGGTGAGCGGGTTCTTCGTTTGATAGACGTAGCGCAGAAGGCCTTTCAGCTCCTCCATCATCTCGACGAACACCGGATCGAGATAGCCGATCGCCGGCTGGCTCATGGTGGTGAGCACGCGCGGGTGGATCTCTGTCGGCCCCGGGCCCATGAGCGTCCTCTGCGGCGGATGGAACGAGCTGATGCGTTTGGCGGGCGCGAAATCGTTCATGGCTTCCTTTCCCGAGAGAGGCGACCCGAAGAGATGGCCCTCGGGACGCGATTTGACCTTCACCGGCTTCTTGGCGGAAGCCTCGTTGAGCACCTCCACGGCGTGGATGCCGCCGTTGGTGACGCGCTCGACCTCGGTCGCCCAGCGCGCCGGTACGTAGCCGGACTTGACCCAGTTGTTGACCACCGCGCGGTCGAGCCGGAACGCGCGGGCGACTTCCGCTTGGCTGCCGAAGATTTCGACGAGACGGGCGGCGCAGTTCATTTTGGAGCGTACGGTAGCTTAACCTGTCAAGATATTTTTGACAAGGAAAGCTATCTGCTTTGGACGCAGAACTTCCCTGCAGGGGTAACCCGACCAGCTAGCGGGGGTTACACA
>VBDM01000022.1:0-24805 GCA_005881355.1 Betaproteobacteria bacterium | reverse complement strand
CTTGATACGACGAGCTTGCGCTGCTGCCGTAAAGCCGGTTCGGCGGCGCGGTAAGACGCTCATAAGTCAGCCGGCCGACGATCTGGCCGTGTTCGATCACGAACGGGAGTTCATAGGAACGGACTTCCAGGACCGCTCTGGCTCCCTCGCCGCCGGCAGCCGGGTGTCCGAAACCGGGGTCGAAGAAACCCGCGTAGTGGACCCGGAATTCCCCGACCAGGGTGTCGTAGGCGATCATTTCGGCGGCGTGCGTGGGCGGAACTTTCACGGGCTTCTCCGACGCCAAAATGTAGAAATCATCCGGATCCAGCACCAATCCGCCACGCGAGGGTGCGTAGACCGGCTCCCAATACTCGTGCACGTCGTAATGCCGCACTTTGTCGACGTCGATCAGCCCGGCGTGACTCTTCGCTCTGTATCCGATAAGTCCCGAGCTCCCTCCCCTCACGTCGACGGAGACCGGGACGCCGTTGCGGATCTCGTCGCGATCGACGGATTCGACGAGCTCGACTTCCTGCTGCAAGCGCCTCATGGCCTCGTCGGTGCTTGGAGGATTGCCGCGACGTATGCGGATCTGGCTCAATCTGGAACCTTTGCGCACCAATATGCTGAAGGTTCGCGGCGATACCTCGGCATAGAGCGGGCCCTTGTACTGCTCGCGGACGCGATCGAATTCCGTGCCGTAGTCGGTGATGAGCCGCGTAAATATATCGAGGCGGCCGGTGGAGCTCTTGGGGTTGCCTAGCGCCGACATCCGGCTTCTGAGCGACAGCCCCTCCAGCAAAGGAACGATGTAGACGCAACCGCGCTCGAGCACCCCGCCGCTACTGATGTCGGTCTCGTGCATCGCTAGGTCTTCGAGCCTCTGCTTGACCGTCGCGTTTTTTCCGGGCAGGAAACTGGCGCGGACCCGGTACGCGACCGGCCCCAATCGAAGGTCCAGGCTTGCCGGCTGATACTGGTCTTCCTGGATCGGCTCTACGGCGATGATCTCCCGCGTGGCTTTGACGAGATATTCGAGCTCCTGAGAGGGCAATATCCCCGTCGAATGAGCTACCGCATCCGGTTCGACCCTTGAGACGTCACGGAGGTCTCGTTCAGCCGGAGGGCTGTCGGTGCTTCCGAATATCGAACTCGTGGTATTGGGCATGAGCCCGTGATCATGCGCGGGCAGCCTCTATCGAGTCAAGGTCGGTTCTCAATCCAAGCGCATCCCGATCCGCCTGATCAAGCTTCCCATCCGCTCGTAGTCCTCGCGCAGGATTTTCTCGTACTGCTCGGGCGTGGTGCCTGAAGGTTCCATGCCGATCGCGGCCATGCGCTCGACGACCTCGGGTGAGCGCACCGCCGCGTTCACCGCGCTGCCCAGCTTCGCGACGATCTCGCGCGGGGTGCGCGCGGCGACGAACACGCCTAGCGGCGCGGACATGTCGAATCCCGGCGCGACGGTCTCGGCCACGGTCGGAATATCCGGCGTCAGCGTGGAACGCTTTGCGAGGCTGAACGCGAGCACTTTCAGCCTTCCCGACTTCATCGCGCCCGCCGCCGCCGGGTAGCCGACGAACCCGAGCAGCACATCGCCCGCGATCAGCGCCGGCACCGACTGGCCCGCGCCCTTGTAGGGCACATGCGCGAAGTCCGTGCCGGTCTCGGTCTTGAACCTCTCCATCGTGATATGGTGGATCGAGCCGTTGCCCGAGGACGCGTACGGCATGGGCTGCTCGCGCGACTTGGCAAGCGCCACCAGCTCCGCAACGGAATTGGCGGGCACTGAAGGGCTCGCAACGAGCCACATCGGCACCACGACCGCCAGCGTCACCGGCGCGAGATCGCGGAACGGATCGTAAGGCAGGGACTTATACAGGTGCGGGGCCATGGTGACGACGCTGCTGTCGCTGACGAGCACGGTGTAGCCGTCGGGCGCGGACTTCGCGGCGATGTCGGCAGCGACCGTGCTCCCCGCGCCTGGACGGTTCTCGACCACGAACTGCTGGCCGAGCGCGCCGCCCAGATTCGCCGCGAGCATGCGCGCGAGCGTGTCCGGATTGCCGCCGGGTGCGAGCCCCACCAGGACGCGCACCGGTTTTTGCGGCCAAGCGGCCGATTGCGCGAGCGCCAAGCCGGGTCCGCCCGCTGCGAATATTGCGAAGAGCAGCGCGAGTCGTCTCATGGGTTCTCCCTGGCTCAGGCTTCGGCGTGCACGCGCAGCAGGTTCGGGATCGTCTCGGGCGGCCGGCGGCCGAAGCCGCACTCGGCGGCGATGCCGAAGCCGCGCGCGTATTTTGCTGCGACCGCGATGCGTTTGCGCGTGCCCTCGACCCCGTCGCTGTCGTGCACCAGTCCAAGAAACAGCTTGGTCTCATGGGCGAGCTTCATCTCCTGCAGGGGCTTGAAATAGGCATCGTCCGCGCGATCCACGGGGACAGGCATGTGAATGTAGTTGACCGGCCGCTCGAGCTTCCCTGCGAGGCGGTTGTGGACTTCCACCATGTTGGCGGCGCTCTCCGGTTCCTTCCAGTGGCGTCCGCCGTAGCTGCCGTAGCAAAGGTGCACGCCGAGCTCCACATCGCGCGGCACGCGGTTGCAGTGAGCGGCGAGCCGTTCGATGACGCCCGCCTTCACGTCGGAGAAGTGCGCGTGGCGCACGCCTTCCCATTGGCCCATCTCGGTCGAGACGTCCCACTGGATCGCGAGATCTTCGTGCGGGATGGCGGCTAGGATCTCCTTCAGCTCCACGAAGAGCCGCTCGCGGTAGGTCGGCTCGACGACAGCGTGGTGCTCGTAGACGAGGTGCGCGTTCAGAAAAGCCGCGGTGGTCGGCAGCGAAACCTGAAACCGCAGATGCTTCGGGACGACACCGTGCTTGCGCAGGCGGCAAAGAACCCTGTAAGAATCGATCGCCGCTTCGGGATAGCCGAGCGCGCCGATGCGGATGTCCTCCGGACGGACACCGGCCTTCAGGCGCATGCGCGGCGGCGGCGGCGCGCCGCGCGGAACAACCGAGCTGCCTTTCCAGGTGCGCGTCCCCTCGGTGGGATGCGTGATGCGGCCGCCGGCGGCGAGCTCTTTCGGATCGTCTTCGAACGCGGGATTGCCTTCGAGCACGAAGCGCAGGCGCGCGACCCAGGAGCTGCGCGGCCCGGTCTCGCCGTCGGGAATGCGCTTCATGCGCCCACCGAGCAGCGCGCACACTGTGCGGAAGACGTCTTCGCTGTCCCTCAGGCCGACGCTGCCGACGAGCAGCACTTCGCGGACGGAGTCCGGGGTCATGCCTGGTCTCGTAGTCTTCTCGCGCGAACGCATGGAGCCGATACTAAACAGCATGCGCCGCTGTTTAGCAACCGGCTGGCGGGCTAGAGGGCGTTTTTCTCTGCGACGGCTTCGTCCGCTCTAGACGCGAACGTGCGCGCGAGCCCGACGCGGCCCACGAGCGGGAGCTTGAGCGAGGGATCGAACGGATTGATTCCGAAGGTGAGCCCGAGGACGTTCACCTCGAAGCCCTCGACCGCGCTTGCGGTGAGGCCGGCGAGGCCGAAGAGCGAGAGCTGGAAGCCGCGCCCGCTCGGGGCGGGTCCGACGAGCTTCTTGCCGGAATAGTCCTTGCCGATCGCGGTGGGCGGCAGATCGGCCTCGAGCTCGGGCACCGCGCGCAGCACCCAGGCGGTGAAAGTGTTGGAGTTCGGCCCGGGCCACGTGGTGTATTCGCCCACCCAGGGATAGGAATGCGCCGCCTTGTCGATTCGCGCGATGAGCTCTTCGACCCCCGCGCCGCGCTTCTCGGCGACGAGCTCCGGCGCCGATCCGAACCAGCGCATGTCGGGTGCACGGTGCCGCACCACGAGCGCCGTGTCCTGCCAGCGCAGGCGCCAGCCGATGATCTCGTAGACCGTGTATTGCGTTGCGGCGGCGGGCTTCACCGCGATCCAGGTGTGGACTCCGAACACGCCGCGCCAGCCGATGACGCGGGCGGCGTAGACCTGTACGACCGCCTCGCGGGTGGTCGCCGGGTCGGGCGCGAGCCCCACGGGCTCCTGGCTCGCGGTGCGCCAGTCCTCGGCGGTCACCCGGCCGACCATGGCGAGCACGAGCGCCACGGACACTGCGACGACGAAGTAGCCCACGATTCCCAAGCGGCGCCTCATTTTTGCGTTTGCTCGTCCTTTAGCAGAACACGATCGACCGAGATTCCCCAGATAGAACGCGATGTCTGCGTTTGGTTCAACGCGGGCGCTTGGAACAGCGTTGACGAGGCACGAAAGCAGAAAGACCTGCGCCGCCAATTGTTCCGCGGCGCCGGGTGTCGCCTTGTCACGACATTTCAGGCCTCGCGGTCGAACGCCGTGTCGGCTTCCCCGGCTGCCATTCCGGTCGCGCGCACGGCGGCGAAGTCGAAGAGCTTCCGGTCCATGAGGTGCGAGGGCACGAGATCCGAGAGCGCGCGAAACATCGAGTCCACGCGCCCCGGATGGCGCTTCTCCCATTCGGCGAGCATGGTCTTCACCTGCTTTCGCTGCAGCGTCGGCTGCGAGCCGCACAGGTCGCAGGGGATGATGGGAAAGCCCCTGATCTTCGCGTACGCCTCGAGGTCCTTTTCCGCGACGTAGGCGAGCGGGCGGATGACCACGTGCCGGCCGTCGTCGGACTGGAGCTTGGGCGACATCGCCTTCATCTTGCCGCCGAAGAAGAGGTTGAGGAAAAACGTCTCGAGAATGTCGTCGCGGTGGTGGCCGAGCGCGATCTTGGTCGCGCCCAATTCGCGCGCGACGCGGTAGAGCACGCCCCTGCGCAGGCGCGAGCACAGGCCGCACATCGTCTCGCCTTCGGGCACGACGCGCTTCACCACGGAATACGTGTCCTGCACCTCGATGCGATAGGGAATGCCGAGCGAAGACAGATAGTCGGGCAGCACGTGCTCGGGATAACCGGGATGGCGCTGGTCGAGGTTGACGGCGACGAGCTCGAACGAAACCGGCGCGCGGTCGCGCAGCTTCAAGAGCACGTCGAGCAGCCCGTAGCTGTCCTTGCCGCCGGAGAGGCATACCATGACGCGGTCGCCCGCGCGGATCATGTCGTAGTCGGCGATCGCCTCGCCCGCGAGGCGGCAAAGGCGCTTCTCTAGTTTCCCCGCTTCGAAGCGCTGCTTGCGGGTGAAATGGATTTTTTCGGGGGCATTCATGGAAGATCGCTCCTACGTCGGACCCAGCACGATATCCCAGGCGACGGCGATCGCATCCGCTTCCATGTCCGGCGCCCGATCTACCCAGTGGCCGGTCGCGGCGTGCCGTTCCTCCCGGCTCAAGGCTCGGTACAGCCCGTCGCGCTCGTTCAGCCGCTCGCCCTCGAAAAACATCTGCGTGGTGAGTCTCGCGACACATGCAATACCGCCCCGCGGCGTCGGCGCGCAACGAAGCGTAGCCCGGGAAGTTGGGATCGAGCGGGCCGGAGGCGTCGCCGTCGCCGCTGTGGATGTAGCGTCCGTGAGCGTTCGCCTGCCACAGCTCCAGGCGCGCACCGGGAAGCGGCTTTCCGCGCGTGTCCAGAACGCGGCCGGCGAGATACAGGACCTGGCCGGCGGCCCGACCGGGGCGCCCTGCAATCACCGTGAGGTCGGCGTCCTGCTCGGCCGGCAAACGATCGGGATAGAAAGGTCCGAGCGTCATCGCGGGCGTCGCCCGCAAAGCTCTCTCTTGCGCAAGGAGTAGGGCGGCGCGCGAACCAAGCAGCGCGCCTGTGCCCACGGCAAGCGTGGCCGCCACGAGACGGCGGCGACCGAGATCGGGAAGATGCGGGGTGAGTTTTTTCATAGGTTGATGCTCCTTCCACCGTCGACGGCAATGATCTCCCCCGTTACGTAAGGCGCTTCGGCTATCAGATAGTACACGGCGCGGGCGACATCGTCGGGGTCTCCGGTGCGCCTCAAGACCGTGTGCGAGACGATGCGCTGGCGCGTCAGGTCGTCCCACGAGCCGTCCTCGGGCCAGATGATGGCGCCCGGCGCCACGCCGTTCACGCGCACCTCGGGCCCGAGCTCGCGCGCAAGCGAGCGGGTGAGTCCCACGAGGCCCGCCTTGGCGACCGAGTAGATGACGTAGTTCTTGAGCGGCCGCTCGGCGTGGATATCGGTGATGTTGACGATGGTGCCGCCGGTCTTCTTCAGGTGCGGCGCGGCCGCCTGGGAGAGAAACAGAGGCGCCCGCAGGTTCGCGCCGATCAGGCTCTCCCAGGTGGCCTGCGTCATCTCCCCGACCGGCGTCGGAAAGAAAGTCGAGGCGTTGTTGACGAGCGCGTCGAGCCGCTCGAAGCGGTTGACGGTGTTCCTCACGATCTCCGACAGGCCCGCGAGATCCAGCAGGTCGGCCTGCACCAGCGCCACGGAATCGGCGCGCGCGGCGTTCAACTCGCCGCGCAGCGCGTTCGCCTCGCGCTCCGATCCCCGGTAGTGCAGCATCAAGTTCGCGCCCTCCCGGTGAAGGCGCCGGGCGATCGCCGCGCCGACGCGTTTCGCGCCGCCGGTAACGAGCACAACTTTCCCTGAAAGCGATTCGGGCATGGCCTAGAATGATACCGGAATACTTCTTCTCTCCTTCCCATGTCGCTCCCCGAACCCTCGCCGGAGGCGCGCGAGCACAGCGATCGCGTCGCGGAGCACATCCGCGGTGAAATCGCGGCAAGCGGCGGCTGGATCAGCTTCGCGCGCTACATGGAGCTCGCGCTTTACGCGCCGGGGCTAGGCTACTACAGCGCCGGCGCAAAAAAGCTCGGCAAGGCCGGGGATTTCGTCACGGCGCCCGAGATTTCGCCGCTCTACGGCCAGACCCTCGCGCGCCAGGTGAAGCAGGTGCTGGATGCGGGGTTCGACGAGGTGCTCGAGGTGGGCGCGGGCAGCGGCGCGCTGGCCGCGACGCTGCTCGAGGAACTCGAGCGCTCCGGAGGGACGCCGCGCAACTATCTCATCCTCGAGCTCTCCGCCGATCTCCGCGAGAGGAGCCGCGACACGCTTGCGGCGAGGGTGCCGCACCTCCTTGAGCGCGTGGCGTGGCTCAACCGCCTGCCGCCAGCCTTTTCCGGCGTCGTGCTCGGCAACGAAGTGCTGGATGCGATGCCCGTGCACGTGGTTCGCATCCAGCGCGGAAGGGTCGAGGAGGGCGGCGTCGGCGTGCGAAGCGATCGCCTCGACTGGTCCTGGCGGCTCGCCTCGGGCGAGCCGCTCGATGCGGCACGGGCGCTCAAATTGCCTGAGGGTTTTCGCACCGAGATTCAATTGGCGGCGCGGGGCTTCATGCGCTCGCTCGCGGGCGTGCTGGAGAAGGGTGCGGCGCTTTTCGTCGACTACGGCTTCCCGGAAAAGGAGTTCTACCATCCGCAGCGCAAGGACGGGACGCTCATGTGTCATTACCGCCATCATGCGCACGCCGATCCCTTCTTCCTTCCGGGGCTCCAGGACATCACCAGCCACGTCGATTTCAGCGCGATCGCGAAGTCTGCGCGCGCGGGCGGACTGGAGCTGCTCGGCTATACCGGCCAGGCGCAGTTCCTCGTCAACTGCGGCATCGCCGAGGTGATGTCGAGGACGCCGCCCGAGGACGGGGCGAGGTTCCTGCCGCTCGCCAATCAGGCGAACCGGCTGATGAGCCCGGCGGAGATGGGGGAGCTCTTCAAGGTGATTGCGCTCGGACGGCAATTTGCCGCACCGCTCCTGGGGTTTCGCGAAGGCGATAGAAGGCAGGCGCTGTAAGGTGTAATCTGTTCCTCCGACCAACGCGGGTGAGGCGGCGAGCGGAGGCTACGATGGAAGCAGCGCAGGCGCAATGGGTGAAGGTCCATCCGCTCGTCGTGCGCGTCACGCACTGGATCAACGCGTTCGCGATCCTCATCATGGTCGCAAGCGGTTGGCGCATCTACAACGCATCGCCGCTCTTCGGCTTCAGATTCCCCAACGATCTCACGCTCGGGGGCTGGCTTGCGGGCGCTCTGCAGTGGCACTTCGCCGCCCTGTGGCTGCTCGTGCTGAACGGCATCGTCTATGTCGGCTACGGGATTTTTTCCGGGCACTTCCGCAGGAAGCTCTTTCCGCTCACGCCTCGCGCGGTGCTGAGCGACGTACTCGCCGCCCTGCGCGGCAAGCTCGCGCACGACGACCTCGCGGTGTACAACGCGGCGCAGCGCGCGGCTTATCTCGCGATCATCCTGTGCCTCGTAGTCCTCGTGCTCTCGGGCCTGGCGATCTGGAAGCCGGTGCAGTTTCAGGAGATCGCCTGGCTCATGGGCGGTTATGAGGGCGCTCGCCTAGTACATTTTTTTGCCATGGCCTTGATGGTGCTCATCGCGCTGGTGCACATCGTGATGGTGATTCTCGTGCCGCGCACCTTCCCCACCATCATCACCGGCCGCGCAAGGAGAATGTCATGAAGAAACGCAGCATGGAAACGAGCCTCGCGGATCACCGGGGAAAGCTCATCCGCTCGATCGAGCGGCGGCTGTTCCTCAAGCAGGGCTTGTCGCTCGGCGCGCTCGCGCTGCTCTCGGGCTGCGAGCTCACCGACGGCGAAGGCGTGCAGAAAATGCTCCTCGCCATGTCGCGCTGGAACGACGGGGCGCAGGCCTGGCTGTTCAATTCGACCAAGCTCGCGCCGGAATACCCGGAGAGCGCGATCACCAAGCCCTTCCCGTTCAACGCCTACTACGGCGAGGACGAGGTGAGACTCGTGGACGCGGCGAGCTACAAGCTCGAGCTTTCAGGCCTCATCCGCGAGAAGAAACCTTGGACGCTCCCCGAGCTCTACGCGCTGCCGCAGACCTCGCAGATCACGCGTCACATCTGCGTCGAGGGCTGGAGCGCGATCGGCAAGTGGAGCGGCGTGCGTTTTTCCGATTTCCTCGCGCGCGTCGGCGCCGACGCCACGGCGAAGTACATCGGCTTCGAGTGCGCCGACGACTACACGACGAGCATCGACATGGCGACCGCGCTGCACCCGCAGACCGTGCTCACTTTCCGCTTCGCCGACCAGATCCTGCCTCCCAAGTACGGCTTCCCGATGAAGCTGCGCATACCGACCAAGCTCGGCTTCAAGAACCCCAAGCACATCACGGCGATGTACGTCACCAACGAATATCCGGGCGGATACTGGGAGGACCAGGGGTACAACTGGTTCAGCGGCAGCTGATGAAATCGCCGGAAGCCATCGCCGTCGCGGCGATCCTTGGGACCGTGTCCCTGGCCTTCGCCGCCGGCACGACGCCGGGCAAACCGATGAAAATGGACGAGCCCATGCACGGGGAAATGAAGAAACAGAACATGAAGAAGGGCGACGTCAAGAAGGCCGCTGAGAAAAAAGCGCTCAAGATGAAGCCGGTGATGGAAAAGGAAGCCGCGGGCGCGCAAAAGAGATAAGCTCCTTCGCGCGCGTCAGCGCGGGTCGAGGGTCATGAACAGGTTGTTGAGCGACTCGGCGAGCGTCGGGTGCGCGAAGATCGCTTCCTTGATTGCGGTATAGGGGAGCTTCCCCATCATCGCGATCTGCAGCATCGACATCATCTCCCCGCCCTCGATCCCAAGGATGGTGCAGCCCAGGATCTGCTCGGTTTTCCTGTCCACGATCGCCTTCATGAAGCCGCGCGTCTCGCTCGTCTCGAGCGCGCGCGCGACGCCCGTCATCGCGAGCTTCGCCACGCGGTAGTCGAGCCCGCGCTCTTGCGCCTCGGTCTCGTTCAAGCCGACGGTGGCGAGCTGCGGATCGATGAACATGCAATGGGGCACCATGCGCCCATCGATGGTGGCGCTGCCGCCGGCGAGCCAGTTCTCCCGCAGGATACGGAAGTCGTCGTAGGAGATGTGCGTGAAGGCGGGGCCGCCCTTGACGTCGCCGATCGCATAGATGCCCGGCACGTTGGTCTCCAACCGCGAATTCACCTTGATAAATCCCTGCTTATCCGTCTCGACCCCGGCCGCTTCGAGGTTCAAGCGGTCGGAGTTTGGAACGCGGCCGAGCGCAAGAAGCAGATGGCTTCCCGAGACTTTCTTTGTGCCCGCGCCGGTCCCGAGCACCGCGCGCACGCCCGCGCCGGTCTTTTCAAGAAGCGTCACCTGCGTCGAGTTGAGAACCTCGATGCCGTCCTCCTTCAGGATTTTCTCGACCTCCGCGGAGACGTCGGGGTCTTCGCGCAGAATCAGCCGTGGATCGCGGTTGACGATGGTTACGCGCGCACCGAACCTGCGGAACATCTGGCAGAACTCCAGGCCGACATAGCCGCCACCGAGCACGATGAGGTGCTTGGGCAGCTCGGCGAGCTCCATGATGCTCGAGGAATCCAGGAAGCGAATCCGGTCGAGCCCGGGGATCGGCGGTACCGCGGGCCTGCCGCCGGTGTTGACGACGATGCGCTTTCCTTCGAGTTCGCGCGTCCCGCCGCCTCTCAGCGCCACCGCGACGCACTTCGCGTCCCGGAACCGCGCCTCGCCAAAGATCAGCTCGAGGTTGGCGGTTTTCTCGAGCGACTTTTGCCCGTAATTGCGGAAGCTCTCGACCATGCGGCGCTTGCGATCGACCACCCGGCGCATGTTCACCGTGACGCGGCCGGCGTTGACGCCGTAGTCTTTTGCGCGCCGGGCGAGGTACGCGACCCGGCCGCTCGCGACCATCGTTTTGGTCGGAGTGCAGCCTACGTTGATGCAGGTCCCGCCGACGTGCTCTCGCTCGATGACTGCGATCTTCCAGCCTGCGCGAGCAAGCGCGAGCGCGAGCGGCTTGCCTGACTGGCCGGTGCCGATGATGACGGCGTCGTATGCGGGGTCGCCCATGCTTGCCTCCAGGGGAAATGGGTGTGGGTCGCGCCGGCACCCGCCCGCCTCACGCGGGCCGAAGGATGGTGCCAAGTATAATTCCCGGATGCGCTTCCTCGTCGCGCTGTCCGCCACCGCCCTGTGTCTGGCGACAGCCGCCTCCGCCCAGGATGCCGCGCAACTCGTCGAGCAAGCCAAAAGGCGCTGGACCGAGAGCCCCCACGGGCCGATGCTCGAGCGCATCCTCCCACCCACTTTCGAGCCGGACCAGCTCCCCGAGCGGAAATCGCGCGGCGCGCGCCTCGTCGCCCAGTACTGCGTGCAGTGCCACAACCTGCCCAATCCGGCGATGCATCATGCGGCAAAATGGCCGGCCATCTTCGAGCGCATGGTGGTGCGCATGAGGGGCAGGGGCAACATGGGCGAGCTCATGCAGGAAATGATGGCGGGCGTCGAGGCCCCGACCGTAGCGGAGGCTGAAATCCTGCTCGCCTATCTGCAAAAATTCAGCCAGCGCGCGCTCGATCCCAGAAGATATCCGGCCGTCGACCTTCCCGAAGGCCGGTCGTTCAAGCTCGCCTGCCAGCAGTGCCACGTGCTGCCGGACCCGCGGCGCCACACCGCCTCCGAGTGGCCGGCGGTGGTGACGCGCATGGAGAAGAACATGGAGTGGATGAACCGCGTCGTCGGCAACCGGAGCGAGCCCGACGAACCGCAGCTGAGAATCGAGGAGATCAACGCCTTCCTCGTGAAGTACGCGAGGAAAGGCTGATTCAGGAAGGCACTGCCATTCCGCGTTTTACCGCCGGCCTTGCGCTGATCGCGTCGAACCAGCGTTTCACGTTGGGCCAGGTGGTCAAATCGGTCTTGTGCCATTCGTAGCGCGCGACCCAGGGGTAGGCGGCGATGTCGGCGATCGAGTATTCCCCTGCGAGAAACTCGGCCTCGCGCAGGCGCCGGTCGAGCACGCCGTAGAGCCGGTCCTTTTCCTTCGTATAGCGCTCGATCGCGTAGGGGACCTGTTCCTTGGCGGCGCGCAGAAAATGGTGGACCTGGCCGAACATCGGCCCGACGTGGCCCATCTGGAACATCAGCCACTGGAGCGTCACATATTTGTCTCGGTCGCTTTTCGGAAGGAATTTTCCGGTCTTGGCCGAGAGGTAGATCAGGATCGCGCCCGATTCCATCATGCGAAAAGGCTTCCCATCCGGACCGTCGGGGTCGACGATCGAGGGAATCTTGCCGTTGGGGTTGATCGCCACATAGTCGGGAGCGTACTGCTCGCCCGCGCCGATATTGATCTTGTGGACGTTGTAGGCGAGACCGCATTCCTCCAGCATGACGGAAACCTTGCGGCCGTTGGGTGTGCTCCAGGTGTAAAGCTCTATCATCCTTTTTCTCCGACGAGCTTGCGAGCCGCGGCGATGCTGAAATGGGTCGTGGCGCTCGCGATCGCGCTCGTGGTGCTCACCGTCCTCGCGCCGTGGCTCGCCAAATACGGCCTCGGCCGGCTGCCCGGCGACCTTACGGTGCGCTACAAGGGGCGGCTCTACTATCTGCCCTTCACGAGCACGATCCTGCTCTCGCTCGCCTTGACGCTGCTGGTGCGGCTCCTCTGAGTGCGTTTCGCCGGAAACCCTTGCACCCTCAGGCGAGCGCCTCGATCGCGGCGCTCCGCGCGCGGCGCACTTGTGCGGCGATATCCGTTTTCGCGCTGCGCGCGGCGATTTTCCCGGCATCGATACCCGCGGCTGCGTCGAGCGCGCGTCGCAACAGCGTGCGCGGCGGATAAGGCGTTTCCCCCCAACCCCGCTCGCCGCGTTCGAGACACTCGGTGAGCGCGAGGAGCTCCTCGAAGCGTTCGGGCCTGCGGAACGCGTCGCAATGTTCCAGCAGCGCGAGCAAGTCCGGCGCGCGCAGCGCGGCGGATCGTTTGACCGTCCCGGCGTGCCGCGCCGCAAGGAGCGCGAGGTCGCGGCACTCACCGGGCGCCTTCAAGCGCTCGCTCACCGCACGCGTCGCATCGGCGGAGCCCGCACCCCAGGCGACGATCGCGAAGCGCGAGGCGAGGCCGAGCCGCCCGGCCGCGGCGCACTCGAGCGCGCGGACCAGAATGCGCGCGGCGTCGTTCGCCGGGCGCCCTTCTTCGAATTCGAGCTTGAGGTCGAGAAGGAGCTTGTCGAGGAGTCCGCATTCGGCGAGCACGGAGAACATCAAGCCGGCATCGCCTTCCATCAGACCCCTGGAGAATTCCTGCCACACGCGCTCGGGCACCAGGGCGTCGGCTTCGCCGTTTGCGACCATGGCGCGCATCAGCGCCATAGTTTCGGGGGCGACCGCAAATCCGAAGCGCGCGGCGAAGCGCGCGACGCGCAGGATCCGCACCGGATCTTCGACAAAAGCGGGGCTCACGTGCCGCAGCAGCCCGCGCTCGAGGTCCGCCGCGCCGCCGAACGGATCGACGAGGCGCCCGGCTTCGTCGCGCGCCATTGCATTGATAGTCAGGTCGCGCCGCTCGAGGTCCTGTTCGAGCGTGACATCGGGGGCGGCGTAGATCTGAAATCCCTTGTAGCCGCGCGCGACCTTGCGCTCGGTGCGCGCGAGCGCGTACTCCTCGTGCGTCTGCGGATGCAAAAACACCGGGAAGTCCTTGCCCACCGGCTTGTAGCCCAGGCGCACCATCTCCTCGGGCGTGCTTCCGACCACGACGTAGTCCCGATCGGTGACCGCCAGGCCGAGGAGCTCGTCGCGCACCGCTCCTCCGACAGCGTAGACTTTCACGCGGGCTGGTCTTCCGGGTGCTACCGGCCGGCCCTGTAACGGAACCAGCTGTAGCGCGAGCGGGGAAAGATGCCGCCAAGGTAGTCCGGCGCCACCGCCTCGAGCGGCGTGGGCCGCAGGCCGAAGGGAAATTCGCAGTTGCAGACGCTGTCGACTTTCATCGAATAGAAGTTGTCGCGCGACATGAGCTCGCCGGGCACCCACTCCATCGACCAGGCCTGGAGATAGGAGAGCCTGTCCGAGAGGCCGATCACGGGCCGCGGGTGGCCGCTCGCGCTTCCCGCGTACTTCACGAGCTCGCGCAAGGCATAGACTTGCGGCCCGCACAGATCGTAGCGCTTGCCGATGCTGTCCCGGTCGGCGAGGCTCGACCTGAAGCAACGCGCCACGTCCTCGACGTACACGGGCTGGAAGCGCGCCTGCGGACAGGCGAGAAACATCACCGGAAGCCAGCGCTGCAATAGGGCGAACAGGTTGAGAAAGCGATCCTCGGGCCCGAACACCACTGAGGGCCGGAACACGGTCACCGCCAATTCGTACTGCGCGGCGAGCACCCAGGCCTCGCCTTCGCCCTTGGAACGCAGGTACTGGCTCGGCCCTTCGGAATTCGCGTTCAAAGCGCTCATGTGCAGCAGGCGCGGCACGCGGTTTTTCTTGCACGCCTCGATGATCTTCCTGGGAAGCTCGACGTGGGCGCGGGCGAAATCCGGACCGTAAGGCTGCCCCGGGCGCCCCTGCAGAATGCCCACCAGATTGATCACCGCGTCGCACCCCGCGGTGAGACGCGCAAGCGTCGCCGGGTCGTGCACGTCGGCCTCGATGACATCCACGGTCGGCAAAAGGATCAGGTGCTTGGCGCGCTCGCGCCGGCGCGTCGGCACCGTCACGAAATGCTCGTCCTCTACGAGTTGCCGCACGAGATGCCGGCCGATAAAGCCGCTGCCGCCGATGACCAGGATCCGGCCCATGGAATTCTCAGATAAGAGCGACTAGTTTAGCGGCAGACGGTGAGCGAGGGAATTCGGCAAGACGTGCCTGCGCACGGTCTGCCGCATCTTCGATTTGGGCCTGCCGCGATGCATCGCGGCTCCCGAGAGCCTTGCCAGGAGGCCTACCGGACCACAGGCTCGCCCTGCATCGCCACCACGCCCTCGGCGGACCGGCGTGGAGTGACCGTTCCGAGCCGCGTCTTCAGCGGCGTCGGGGTAATGCCGAGGACGGCGGCGTAATAAACGGTGTTCGCCATCACCTTCTTGACGTAATCGCGCGTCTCGCCGAAGGGGATGGTCTCGGCGAAGATCGCGCCCTCGACCGGGGCGGTGCCGCGCCACAGGCGCGCGCGCGTCGGCCCCGCATTGTAGGCGGCCGCGGCGAGCACGGGACTCCCGTCGGACTGGTTGAGCACGTGCTTCAAGTAATACGTCCCGACTGCGGCGTTGAATTCCGGATCGCTCAAGCGCGTCCAGGAGAAGTTCCTCATGCGCATTCTCTGCGCGACCCACCTCGCCGTCGGGCGCATCACCTGCATCAGCCCCGTCGCGCCGGCAGCGGATTTTGCGCCCGTGATGAAACGGCTTTCCTGGCGCACGAGGCCCAGCACCCAAGGCTCGTCCAGATCGCGCGCGCGCGCTTTCTCGGCGAGCACTTCGCGATACGGCGCGAGATAGCGCACGTAAAAATTGTGGGCGAGCACGGTTCTGTCCGCAGTGCTGATGGCGCGATCCCAGGCTTCGTTGCGGCGCGCGAGCTCCGCCGCCGCCAGCAGGCGCCGGTCGTCCATGCCGCGGATGGTCCAGAGCCACTCCTTCGTCGCCTCGGTCCGCATGTCCACTCGATAGAGCGCGAGCGCCCGCTTCAGGCCGGGGATCGCCGCGACTTCGGCGATCTCCTCCTCGGTGGGCAGCGGGGCCCGGGGAGGAATCTGCAGGCTCACACCGAGCTCCTCGGCGGCGAGACGGCCGTAAAAGTGATGCTCTCCGGCGATGCGTTCGAAGTAGCCCTCGGCCTCGAGCGGGCTGCCGAGCTCGCGCTCGGCCCGGCCGTACCAGTAGATCCAGGCGGGGTCGTTCTTCGCGAGGGGAGACATGCGCTCGATCGAGCTTCTGACCTCGGCCCACTTCTCGGCCCTGAGCGCGATCCGCGCGCGCCAGGCGAGCTGTTCGTCGGTGAGCGCGACATTTCCCGCCTCGCCGAACCAGTCGAGCGCCTCGGGCACGTGGCGATACGCGCCGTTCATCGCAAGTATCAGCCAGACGCTGCTGTGGTCCTCGGCGGGGAAGGCCTCGCTCAACCCCCCCTTCCAGAATCCGACGGCGGCCCGCGGGTCGTCGTCGGCGGTGAGCGCGAGGGCCGCAACGATCAGCTCCCGGTCTGCCCCCTTGGCGAGATCGATCTGCGGTTTCTTGAGAAATTTGACCGGCGCGCGGATGACGGCGTTGAGCCGCCTTGCCTCGATCGCCTCGCCGCGCGGCAGGAATTCCATGGTGCGTTTGGCCGCGACCATCAGATTGGCGTCGACCAGCAAGCGGAAGCGCGCCCAGACCTCGCGCGTCCCCAACTGGCCGGTCTTGAGCATCGCCCTGGCAAGGGCCAGGCAGCCTTCGGGAAGCTCCCGCGGCGCGTTCCAGAAGGAGTTGAAATCGGCGCGCACGGACGCGTCCTCGCGCTTCCAGCGCGCGAGCAGCGCGTAGCAGGTCACTTCGGGATCATCAGCGGAGAGCGCCGGATACTCCGCTTGGAACAACTCCCATCGGCCGCTCTTGCCGAGCACCTTGAGCCAATCGGCTCGCAGCTGCTCGGCGAGCACCGTATCCGGATACCGGGAGAGGAAATCGCGTACGTCCTCCGCGGGGGCGGCAGGGAGGCGCAAGAAAAGCTGCCAGTACTCGACGTACGGCTCGAGCAAGTGGCCCTTCGTCTTCGGAGCGAGCGCGACTAGCCTTGCACGGCTGCTCGCGTCGAACGCGCCCCGAGCGGCGAACAATACCGCATCCTGGGGATCGAGCTTCGCCGCGTAACCCGGCGCGGGCGCAGCGAGCAGGATCGCGACCGACACGGCGCAGATCAGTGCACGGGTCAAATTACCTCCTCCCGTCTATTAGAATACCATAGCCTTTTTCTCGCGACGGATGAAGGACTTCTGCACGGTTCTTGAGATTGAACGAGATGACTCCCTCCGAGGTTTCAGCCTGGCGCAAGAATGAGCGCGCAAGGCTCCTGCGGGAACGCGGCGCGCTGACCGAAGGGAAGCTCGCCGAACTGCGCTCGCGGATCGACCATCACCTTGAACGCGCTTTCCCCGATTTGGTGCACGGCATTCTGGCGTTCTGCTGGCCTTACAAGAATGAATACGACGCGCGCCACTTGGCCGCCGCGTTTCGCCGACGAGGCGCAACGTCGGCGCTTCCGGTAGTCGTGGCCCCCAAGACCCCGCTGATTTTTCGAGAATGGCACCCCGGCGTGAAACTGGCAGAGGGGCGGCTCGGAATCCCCCACCCGGTCGGCTCGCCCGCAGTAATCCCTGACCACGTGCTCCTGCCCATGCTGGGATGGGACGGAGACGGATACCGTCTGGGCTACGGCGGCGCTTTCTTCGACCGCACGCTCGCTGCGCTCGCTAAGCGGCCTCGGGTCATCGGGGTTGCTTACGAGCAATCTTACCTCCCCACGATCCATCCGCAGCGGCACGACATCCCCGTCGATTTCGTCGTAACCGAGCGCGGCGTATACCGCCGCGAGCCACAAGGCCTCAAATTTCTCGATAACCCACAGGCCTTCTCGTCGCCGGCTTGCTACGCCGGAGAGATGGCACCGGGCTATTTCGGCGGCGAACCGAAGTCTTAACGCTTCATCCGAGAAACAACCGATACGCCGGATTGCGACTTTCGTCTGCGTAAGGATAACCGAGCGTCGTAAGGAACCGCTGGAATTCGCGCATCTCCCCGCGCGGCACCTGCATGCCGACCAGCACCCGGCCGTAGTCGCTTCCCTGATTGCGGTAATGGAACAGGCTGATGTTCCAGTCGGTGCGCATGTTCGAGAGGAACTTCATCAGCGCCCCGGGGCGCTCGGGAAACTCGAACCGGTAAAGCAGCTCGTCGGGCGCGCCGCGCACGCTGGTGCGGATCCCGGCGGGCGCGTGCCCCCCGACCATGTGGCGCACGTGCAGCTTCGCCATCTCGTCCTCCGACAGGTCGAGTGCCTTCAGCCCCTCGCGCTTGAGCACTTTCACGATCCGCGCGGTTTCGTCGCGGTTGTGCACCTCCACCCCGACGAACACGTGCGCCTCCTTCGGATCGGAGATCCGGTAGTTGAATTCGGTGATGCTGCGCGCGCCGAGCGTCGCGCAGAATTTCTTGAAGCTCCCGGGGCGCTCGGGGATGGTGACGGCGAGGATCGCCTCGCGCTGCTCCCCGACCTCCGCGCGCTCGGCGACGAAGCGCAGGCGGTCGAAGTTGGTGTTCGCGCCTGAGGCGACGGCGACGAGCCTCTTTCCGCGCACCCCGGTTCGCTCGACGTAAGCTTTCGCCCCTGCGATGGCGAGCGCGCCTGCGGGTTCCAGGATCGTGCGCGTATCCTCGAACACGTCCTTGATCGCCGCGCAGATCTGGTCGGTATCCACGAGAATCATTCCATCGAGGAGCTCCCGGCAGAGGCGAAACGTCGTCTCGCCGACTTGTCTCACCGCGACCCCGTCCGCGAACAGGCCCACGTGATCGAGCACCACGCGCCGGCCCGCCTTGAGCGAGCGCGCCATGGCGTCGGCGTCGACCGGTTCCACGCCGATCACCTTGACCGACGGCCGCAGGCGCTTGATGTAGGAGGCGATGCCCGAGATCAACCCCCCGCCGCCCACCGCGACGAACACCGCGTCCAGGGGCTGAGTTGCCTGGCGCACGATTTCCATCCCGATGGTGCCCTGGCCCGCGATGACGTCGGGATCATCGTAAGGGTGGACGAACGCGAGCTTGCGCGAGCGCTCGAGGCGTCTCGCTTCCGCGTAGGCCTCGTCGTAGGTGTCGCCGCGCAAATGGACTTCCGCCCCGCGCGCCTTGACCGCGTCCACCTTGATCTTGGGCGTAGTGGTCGGCATCACGATCACCGCCGCGCAGCCGAGCTTCTGCGCGGCGAGCGCCACTCCTTGAGCGTGATTGCCGGCCGAGGAGGCGACGACCCCGCGGGCGAGCGCCCCCGCGGGCAGATTCGCCATTTTGTTGTAGGCGCCGCGGCACTTGAAGGAGAACACCGGCTGCATGTCCTCGCGCTTGAGTAACACCCGATTGCCGAGACGAGCGGAGAGGTTCGGCGCGATTTCGAGCGGCGTCTCTACCGCCACGTCGTACACCCGCGCCCTGAGAATCCGTTCCAGATAGTCGTTTTTCACGCTGTTTTCGTACCCCCTAAAGGGGGGTACCCTTTTAGCGGGCTTTCGATACTGTACACGAGACGGAAATTTCCCTCTATGAGGTTGTCGAAAAAGGAGGCCGCACCCCTTTGGATCCCCTAAGTCAGAGGCTGCTATGCTCTCTGCGTGGAGAGCTTTCTTTCACCCGGGGCGAGCCTCGGGTCCCTGTTAGCTGCGACATTTCTTGCCGCGACGCTCATCCCCTTGAGCTCGGAGGCGGTGCTCTTCGCCGTGCTGAGAATTCACGGCGAGCTGCTCTGGCCCGCGCTCGCGATCGCGACCTTCGGCAACACGCTCGGCGGCATGACCTCGTACCTGATCGGACGCTACATCGGCTCGAAGAAGCCGTTCATGCGGCTCGATCGCTTGCGGCGCTACGGCGCGCCCCTTCTCGTGTTTTCGTGGCTGCCCTTCTTCGGCGACGCGCTTTGCGTCGCTGCGGGCTGGCTCAAGCTCAACTGGCTTTCGATCATGCTCTTTCAGGCGGCGGGGCGTTTCGCCCGTTACTGGCTGATCTCGGTCGGCGCGCTTTGGTAGGTGCGCGACCCTCTCCCCGCAACGCCCGTGCGTGAGTAGAATGCGCGCTGGGGAGGAGCGGATGCCCAAGCGCTCTAGGAAGCAGGCCTTCTGGGAACGCGGTTACCTGTCCCACGGCTACTGGCTCGGCAAGGAGCGGCTGGGACTGGTCAAGCTCGGTCCGAAAAAAGAATGGGACGGCGTCTACCGCTGGCAGGCGGGCAGCCACGCCGGCCAAGCCGCGACGCTCGAGGAAGCCAAACGCGGGGTGGAGCAGGCGGTGCTGATCGGTGTGAGTCAGCTCCCGCTGTTCGACAAGAATTAATCAGCGGTCGGCGCGGAAAATCACTCCAAGTGGGGAAACCGAGGCGTTAGCCGAGGTCCTTGCGCTTTGACCGCGCAATCTTGATGCGCGGCCAGCTTGACCGCCGCTACGCGGCGGTCAGCTTGGCGTATTCCAACGCGAGCCACTTCATCCCCTGCTTGCCGAAGTTGATCTGCAGCCGCGCGTCGGCGCCGGACCCTTCCGCGTTGACGATCACGCCCTGGCCGAACTTCGGGTGCAGCACCGACTGGCCGATGCGGAACCCGTGGCCCGGCGCCTTGGCTCCGTGAGTTTTCGTCGGTGCGGGCGCCCACGCCGCCTCATTGAGCTTCTCGCGCCCCATTCTCGGCGTGAGGCGCTTCACCGCCCCCACGGGGAGCTCGTCGAGGAAACGCGAGGCGACGTTGTAGCGCGTCTGTCCGTGCAGCATGCGCGTCTGGGCAAAAGAGAGGTAAAGCCGCGCCCTCGCCCGGGTGATCGCGACGTACATGAGCCTGCGCTCCTCCTCCAGGCCGTCGTCCTCGAGAACGCTTTGCTCGTGGGGAAAGAGCCCCTCCTCGAGCCCGGTGATGAATACGGCCGCGAACTCCAGGCCCTTCGCCGAGTGCACCGTCATCAATTGCAGGGCGTCGGCGCCTTCGGCCGCCTGGTTCTCGCCCGACTCGAGCGCGGCGTGCGCGAGAAAGGCCGGGAGATCGTGCTCCTCCTCTTCGCTCACGAACGCGGCGGCCGCATTCACGAGCTCGTTCAGGTTCTCGACCCGGTCCGCGCCGTCCCTTTCGGACTTGTAATGGGCGACGAGCCCGCTTCTTTCGAGCATCACCTCGACCGCCTCGGGCAGGCGCAGCCCCCGCGTCTCCGCCTTGAGCGATTCGACGAGGCGCACGAACGCGGCAACCGCCGCGCCAGACTTGCCCGAAAGTCCGGCGGCAGCCTTGCAGAGACTCGTGCCGGCGGCCTTCGCCGCGTCCTGCAATTGCTCGAGCGTGCGCGCACCGACGCCGCGCGCGGGAAAATTGACCACGCGCAGGAATGCTCCGTCGTCGTCCGCGTTGGCTGCGAGGCGCAAGTACGCGAGCGCGTGCTTGATCTCCATGCGCTCGAAAAAGCGCAGGCCCCCGTAGACGCGGTACGGCATGCCGTTCGAGAAGAGCGCATGCTCGATGATGCGCGACTGGGCGTTCGAGCGGTACAGCACCGCGATGTCGGCAAGACGCAGTCCGTCGCGCCGCAGGGACTGCACTTCCTCGGTGAGCCAGCTCGCTTCGTAGCCGTCGCTCCGCGCCTCGTATACGCGCACCGGTTCGCCGTGCCCGGACGAGGTCCACAGGTTCTTGCCCAGGCGCTTCCTGTTGTGGGCGATGAGCGCGTTCGCCGCAGCCAGAATATGCCCGTGCGAGCGGTAGTTCTGCTCCAAGCGAATGACGTTCTCGACGCGAAAGTCGCGTTCGAACTCGGCCATGTTGCCGACGTGCGCTCCCCGGAACCGGTATATGGACTGATCGTCGTCGCCGACGGCGAACACTATGTTCTTCGGCCCCGCAAGGAGTTTCAGCCAGCGGTACTGCAGCCGATTGGTATCCTGGAATTCATCCACCAGGATATGCCGGAAGCGGCCCCGGTAATGCTCGCGCAGCACCTCGTTCTTCGAAAGCAGCTCGTAGGTCCGCAGCAGCAGCTCCGCGAAATCGACCACGCCTTCGCGCTGGCATTGCTCGTCGTAGGCGGCGTAGATCTCGGCGAGGCGGCGGGTGATTTCGTCGGTGGTTTCGACGTCCTTCGCGCGCCTGCCCTCCTCTTTCTCCGCGTTGATGAAGTACTGCGCTTCACGCGCCTGGAACCGGTCCTCGTCGACGTTGAGCGCTTTCAACACGCGCTTGACGGCGGCGTGCTGGTCCTGCGAGTCGAGGATCTGAAAGAGCTGCGGCAAGCCGGCGTCGCGGTAATGCGCGCGCAAGAGGCGGTTGCAAAGGCCGTGAAAGGTGCCGACCCACATGCCCCGGGTGTTGATCGGCAGCATCGCCGAGATGCGCGTGAGCATCTCCTTGGCCGCCTTGTTGGTGAAGGTGACGGCGAGAACGCCGTTGGGGCTGACGTTCCCGGTCTGGATGAGCCAGGCGATGCGAGTGGTGAGAACGCGCGTCTTGCCCGAGCCGGCGCCCGCGAGGATCAGCGCCGACTGGTCGGGAAGGGTGACCGCGGCGAGCTGCTCGGGGTTGAGGTTCTCAAGGAGACTGGGCATGCGGGCGTTCGCGAATGGGCGATTTTACCGCCGCGAAGCGAACGCCAAAAGGAGGACTCGGAATTATACGGAGGCGCGGATTCAACGGTCCTCGATCGGCACTTCGCCGGTGGCAGGTTATCGAAAAGGGGGCACGCCCCCTTTACATCCCCCCAAAATTTGAGGCTGCAGAAAAACGCTTCCGTTTTCAAACTCGGCTCTAATGAAAACCGAGTTTGCGTTCGAGAAGAACGCTACGTGCCGACTTTGTACTCGTGCTGCCGGAGACCGGGGTGCTGCTTGAGCGCGCTCGCGACGGACTCGGCGTCCTTCCTCGTTTCGAAATTGGACAGCCGCACGTTGTAGACGCGCTTGTTCCCGACCTTCGCGGGAATGATCTCGGCCGGATACCCGGCGTTGCGCAAATCCCTATAAAGATCCAGCGCCCGGTTGGGCGCCAGGCCCGGGGAGGCGGTGAGCTTCCACTTGCCGCCGCGCTTCGACACTCCCCTGCCCGCCTGGGTCTCGGTCTCACCCGCCCATTCCCTCAACTGATCGGCGAGCACGATCGCGACCGGCTGCGATTGTCCTCGCTCCCGAACGTAGAAGGACAGCCGCTGATCCATGCCGATCGGGCTCTCGCCTGGCGGCGTGACGTCGATCTTGCCCTCGATCAGGCACAGGATCTGGCGATCGGGGGTAGATTTGCCCCAGAGGTCAGTGCCGCGAATACCGGCGGCCACGGTCCGGACGGTGACGCGCACTTCGCGCCTGCCGCGGAACCGCGCGAAGAAGTCGGAAGTAAAGCGGAAGGCGCCTTCGGCCACTTTCATCGCCGCCTCGAAAACATTGTCGCCGCGCATGCGCATGCCTTCGAAGGAGAGCGAGCCGTTCTCGCCGAGCTTGACTGAGCTCCCGTCGGCCATCCTGAGGAGCAGGCGCGAATTGGCCCCGGTCATCAGGTGGTCGCGATCCTTGAGTTCCACGCCCGGTGTGAGCGGGTACCTCGCGCCGCTGCGCTCGAACCAAGCGGGCATCTGCACGGCCTCGACGATCGCAAGCGGGGAGGGGCGCGCCGGCTTTGATTTGGACTGCGCGATCGAGGCGCCGGGCGCCCCCAGCACGAGCGCGACGAACGCCGCGCCGATCGAGAATTGCTTCCTCATGACTGCCTCCACTTCGGTTTCCGGTCGGAGTTCATGCGATTGCGAAGCAGGTCTGGATGCGGGTCACCGCAGACCCTGCGCGGTTATAATTCACGTTTTTCGCGAATCCCTTCATGCAGCCCCAGTATCACCCCGAAGTCGTCGAGCGCGACGCGCAGGAGCACTGGAAGCGCAGCGGCGCTTTTCGCGCCTCGGAGGAACCGCCAGGCCCGGGCCGTCGCCCGAAATTCTATTGCCTTTCGATGTTTCCGTACCCCTCGGGCAAGCTGCACATGGGGCACGTGCGCAACTATACCATCGGGGACGTGATGACCCGCTTCCACCGGATGCGCGGCTACAACGTTCTGCAGCCGATGGGATGGGACGCGTTCGGCCTCCCCGCCGAGAACGCCGCGATGGCAAACGGCGTGCCGCCGGCGAAATGGACCTACGAGAACATCGCCTACATGAAAAAGCAGCTCCGGTCGCTCGGCTTCGCCATAGACTGGGAGCGCGAGCTCGCCACCTGCTCGCCCGACTACTATCGCTGGAACCAGTGGCTGTTCTTGCGCATGCTCGAGCGCGGCCTCGTCTACAAGAAGACCGGCGTCGTCAACTGGGACCCGGTGGACCAGACGGTGCTCGCGAACGAGCAGGTGATCGACGGCCGCGGCTGGCGCACCGGCGCGCTCGTCGAAAAGCGCGAGATCCCGATGTACTACATGCGGATCACGGCTTACGCCGAGGAGCTGCTTGAAGCGCTCGACACGCTCCCCGGCTGGCCGGAGCGCGTCAAAACGATGCAGGCCAACTGGATCGGCAAGAGCGAAGGTGTGGAGATCGGCTTTCCATGCGTCGAAACGAAAGACGTTTTGAAAGTCTTCACAACACGCGCCGACACTCTCATGGGGTCAACTTACTGCGCGGTCGCCGCGGAGCACCCGCTTGCAGCGCGGGCCGCAAAATCGAATCCGGAGGTAGCAGCCTTCATCGACGAGTGTAAACGCGGCACGGTGATGGAAGCAGAACTCGCAACACTGGAAAAGAAGGGCATGCCGACCGGGCTGCATGTAACTCATCCACTGTCAGGCGAGAAAATGCCTGTTTGGGTCGCGAACTACGTGCTCATGGGCTACGGCGAGGGTGCCGTGATGGCTGTGCCCGCGCACGACCAGCGTGATTTCGAGTTCGCAGACAAATACAAGCTTCCGATCAAGCAAGTAATAAAACATGGCGTATCCGTTCAGGCGGAAAAGGAAAGCTGGAATACAAAAGATTATGAGTATTTCGAATTCGACCCAGAGCACTGGAAGGATTGGTACTCAGAAAAGGAAAAAGGCATTTGCATTAACTCTGGAAAATACGATGGCCTCACGTATCAACCGGCGGTGGATGCGATTGCGAGCGACCTGGAGAGGAAAAGCCTGGGAAAGAAGCGCGTGCAATGGCGATTGCGCGACTGGGGCATCTCGCGCCAGCGCTACTGGGGCACGCCGGTCCCGATCGTCCACTGCGGGGTCTGCGGCGACGTGCCGGTGCCTGACCGCGAGCTTCCGGTCGTGCTGCCCGAAGACCTCGTTCCGGACGGCACCGGCAACCCCCTCGCGAAAACGCCGTCTTTCGTCAATTGCAA
>VBDM01000218.1 GCA_005881355.1 Betaproteobacteria bacterium | reverse complement strand
CGCCGGCGCCCGGCGGCTGCAGATCGGCCTGTCTGCGCACGGAAACGTAATCGGGACGCCAACCGTGCGCGGCGAGCTCGGCCATCGCCTGCAGCTCGATCCGCTGGAAGTCGCGTTTTCCCTCGAGCACTTCGCCCCTTGCGGCCTGCAACGTCCGGTACAGGCGCGGCGCCTCGGCGCGTTCCGCGGCGGACAGATAGCCGTTCCTGGAGCTGAGCGCGAGACCGTCTTCGGCGCGGACCGTTTCGGCGGGCGTGATCTCCACGGGCAATGCAAGCTGCCTGACCATGTCGCGCAGCACCACGTATTGCTGATAGTCCTTCTTGCCGAAGATCGCCGTGTGGGGCAGCACCATGTTGAACAGCTTCAGCACGACGGTGGCCACTCCGCGGAAGTGCCCGGGCCGGAACGCGCCCTCGAGAATGTGCTGAAGGTCGGAGGGCTCGACGACGAACGTCTGCGGCGCCGGGTAGATCTCCGCCTCGTTCGGCGCGAACACCACGTCCACGCCGACCTCCTTCATTTTCTCCGAATCGCTCTGCAGCGTGCGCGGATAGCGGTCGAAATCTTCCTTGGGACCGAACTGGAGCCGGTTGACGAAGATGCTTACCACGGTGCACGCGGTGGCGCGCCGCTTGGCCAGCCGCATGAGCTGGATGTGCCCCTGGTGCAGGTTGCCCATCGTCGGCACGAACACGTTGTCCGGCTCCCGCTGCAGCCGCTCGCGCAACGCGTCCACGGACGTGATGATGTCCATCTGTTTACCGGCTCCCGCTCGCCATGTCACTCCCCCCAGTTGAAGAACTCGCGTTGCCCGCGCATCGCGCCGACCCGCTCGATGAGCAGGTCGAGGTCGCGGTCGTCGCTCACGAAGTTGAGCCTCTCGGAGTTCACGATCAAGACGGGACTCCCGTTGAAGTGGTAGAAAAAACGGTTGTAGCTGTCCGCGAGCAGGGCGAGATATTCCGCGCTGATCGGACGTTCGAATTCTACGCCGCGCCGGCGCACGCGCTCGTACAGCGTGGCCGGCTGCGCCTGCAGGTAGATGACGAGGTCGGGCCGCGGAGCCTGGGGCTTGAGCGCGTCGAAGATCTGCTGGTACAGGTGCAGCTCGTCCCCCGAGAGCGTCAGGCGCGCGAAAAGCGGGTCCTTCTCGAGGAGAAAATCGCACACGGTCAGCCGGTTGAACAGGTCCATCTGCGCGAGCTCGCGCAGCTGGCCGATCCGCTGGAACAGGAAAAACAGCTGCGTCGGCAGGGCGAAGCGCGCCATGTCCTGGTAAAAGCGCGGCAGGAACGGGTTCTGCTCGGGACGCTCCAGGACCAGGGTCGATCGCAGCCGAGCGGCGAGGCGCTTGGCGAGGCTGGTCTTGCCGACGCCGATCGGCCCTTCGACGACGATGTAGTGATATTTCGAAAGCGGCACGGCGGGCTCGTGACGGCGCATCATACACAACACGCGCACGAAAGTTGCGCCGCTAGCGCCAGAGATCGACCGTCTCGCCGCGCCCGCGCATTTCCAGGGCGCGCCTCTGCAGAAAACGCTGGAAGCTCGGCTCGCGCCGGTAAGCGCCGCTCGCGACGTAGTCGAGCGAGCCGGCAAGGTGAAAGGGCCGCAGATACGTATCGATACGGAATACTTCTTTGCCGCCCGAGTCGAAAAAGACAAGCGACGGGGAGTAGGCGACCCCGAGTTCTCGTGCCCAGTCTTCCGCTGCCATGCGCGCGCCGTCGGGGGTAAGCACCGCCGAGCGCTCCGACAGGGCGAAACGCGCGACGTCGAAGCGCTCTAGCAGAATCCGGATCTCCTTGCGCCGGAAGCCTTCGCGGTGCAGCTCGTCGCAGGCTGCACAGTAGCGCGTTTCGAACAGCACAGCGAGAGGTTTTTGTCCTCCGCGGCGCAGATCGTAGGGTGGTTTGAGGAAAAACGGCTCGTCGTGCAGCGCTGGGCTTGCGGATTCCCTGACCGCAGTTTTGAGATACTCGGCGAGGCTCAAGCGTTTCTCCATGCGTCCGGCGACGTAATCGAGCACCGCGTCGAAGCGATGCGGGGGGTAGTAGCCGTTCAGCCGCGCCGCAATGTCGCCTTGTTCGTCGAAAAACAGTAGCGTCGGCGTGAACTGCACTTTCAGGAAGACGGCGAGCTGCTTCTCGCTGAATCTCCTGCCGTCGGTCCAGGTCGCCTCGCGGTCGCCCCAGATGTTGAGCGCGATCGCGACGAAATGCGCTCGCGCCTTGTCGGCGATTGATTTCTGGCTGAAATTGGTCTGCATCAGCTCCTTGCAATACGGGCAGCCGTCCTGTCCGAAATAGACCATCAGCCGTTTTCCCGTTTTCGCCGCATCGCGGATATCCTCCCGGAGATCGAGGAAAGTCTCGGAGAACCACGCGGGCAGCGCGATGGCCTGCCCTCCCGGCTCCGCGGCCCGCGCCGGGCCGGACAGCACGAGCAGCGACAGGAGCAGGATCCGGAGTTTCATCGCGTTTCCGGCCGGGAAGCCAGGCTCTAGCGCTCCGGTCCCAGCTCGGTCTCCTCGCTCAGGTCCGGCTCGGCGCACAGGCGCAGAATCTCCGCGCGCGCGCGGTCGCGGAGCGCGATCGCGGCGCTCCAGTCCGTCCCCGCCGGCTCGATCGGTTCGCCGAACGTCACGCTGAGTGCGCCGCGGCGGAACAGCCACTGGCCTTCCCTCAGCATCGAGCGCGTGCCGCGCAGGGTCACCGGCACGACCGGCATGCCGGTGCGGGCCGCGACCACGAATGCTCCCATCCGGAACGGCAGCAGGCCCGGCATGCGGCGGAACGTGCCCTCGGGAAAGAAGATCAACGGGTGACCCGCGCTGACCATTGCGATCATGTGCCCGGTTTCCTCCACGCCGCGCTGCACGTCGAAGCGCTCGACGAATTCCGTCCCGATGCGGGTGAGGTAGATGCGCGGCACGAAGTGATCCAGCAGCTCGCGCTTCGCCACGAAGCGCATGGGCTCAGGCAGAGAGGCGATCACCACTGCGCCGTCGAGGTAGCTCGCGTGGTTGACCACCAGCACGCAGGCGCGGTCAAGAGGAACGCGCTCGAGCCCCCGCGCGGTGAGCGGCGTTCGCGCCAGGCGCAGGAACAGCCGCGCCACGCGGTGGCTGATGCGCCAGCACCAGCCGGCGCCGGGGACGAGCGCGCATGCGGCCCAGGTCGCCGTCCCGAGTACCCCGAGCAGCAGCAGCGCGTAGATTCCGTACAAGCTGTCGAGCGCCGCGCGCAGGCTGCGGCGCACCTGCGGGAGCACCGCGGACCACGCGAGCCGCGCCACCTGCCACCAGACGGCACGCGCTCCGGTCTTGCCGCCGCGCTCGTACAGTTCGCGGCTTGCAGCCCGGCGGATCTTGCCGCTCGAGGTCTTGAGCACCGTGTGCGGCGACGCGAGCACGATGTCGTCCACCGGCATGCCGATCAGGGAAACCGCGAGCTCGTTGATGCGGGCCTGCAACTGCTCGCGCCGCGCGGGGTCGCGCTCGCGCGTCTCTGCGAGCACCACGATGCGCTCGGTCCCGAAGCGCGCGTCCTTCGCGCCGAACACCGCCACGCAGCCTTTGCGGATGCCTTCCAGCTCGCTCACCGCTTCCTCCAGCTCGTAGGGATAGATATTGCGGCCAGCGTGGATGATGACGTCCTTGACGCGGCCGGTGATGTAGATCTCGCCCTCGGCGATATAGCCGTAGTCGCCGGTGTCCACCCAATCCCCGTGCAGCAGGCCTCGCGTATCGTCAGGATTGCGGAAATAGCCGCTCGTCGCCGACGGCCCGCTGAACTGGATGTGCCCTTCCTCGCGCTCGCCGAGCTCGCGGTCGGTCGCATCGACGATCCGGATCTGATGACCGGGCAGCGGCAGCCCGCACGCGACGAAGGACAGCGCGTTGGACGCGGATTCGGAGGCCGGGACCGCCCGCCCGCCACTGGTGAAGCTGTCGCGCTCGACGCGATCGACTTTCGGGCCGCGCCCCGGCGGCGGAAACGCGAGCCCCAGCGTGGCCTCGGCGAGCCCGTACACGGGCGCCATCGCGCCGGGCTTGAAGCCGTAACGGGCGAAGCGCTTGATGAACGCGTCGATGGTCTCGGGCGAGACGGGTTCGGCACCGTTGAACGCGAAACGCCAGCTGCTCAGATCCAGGCCCCGGATGTCCGAGTCCTGCACCTTGCGCAGGCACAGCTCGTAGGCGAAATTCGGCCCGGCCGAGAGCGTGCCGCCGTGGCGGTGGATGGACCACAGCCAGCGGTCCGGCCGGGCGAGGAAGCTGAGCGGCGACATCACCGGACACTTGAAGCCGTATATGAGGCTGCCCATCCACACGCCGATCAACCCCATGTCGTGGTAGAGCGGCAGCCAGCTCACGAACACGTCGTTGGGCGTCACGCGCAGCGCGTGACCCATCGCCCTGATATTGGTGAGCAGGTTCTGGTGGGTGAGGATGACACCCTTGGGATTGCCCGTGCTCCCGGAGGTGTACTGGAGCATCGCGATGTCGCTGGGCTTGGGCTTGTAGGGCGTGCCCGACGCTCCCGGCCGCGCGAGCTCCTGCGGCGTCACGACGCTCTTGAGAGTCGCGACTCGCGGCTTGAGCAGCAGCACCACGGGCTTCGCCTGCGGCACCGTGATGAGGAATTCGGTGAGCGCGTTGGAGAGAATGCCGACGTGCCGGCGCACATGCTCTTCGAGCTGTGAAGCGCGCGCCGGCGGATAGATCGGCACGGGTATGCCTCCCGCGAGCAGGACGCCGAGGAAGCTGTGGAAATATTCGGCGCTGGTCGGCAGCATGATGGCCACCGCGCGGCCGGGCTCGAGGCCGCGCTCGTGCAGCCCCGCGGCGATGGCGCGGGCCTCGCCGTCGAGCTGCGCGTAGGTAACGGTCTGCTCGCGTCCCTGGTCGTCCTGTAGAACGAGGTGCAAGCGATCGGAGTGCCGGGCGAGGTGCCACTCGAGCACCTCGGGGAGCGTGCGCGCCGCGTCGGGCGCCGCGGATTCCGCGGCCGGTGCCGCAGCGCGCTCGACTGCCGCGGCTTGCGCGGGGGGCGCGGCTCCCGCGGCGAGCGCGGCGCGCAACAGGTCGCGCGGTGTTTCGGCGCTCCCCATGACGCTTTCCGGAAGGCTCACGCCGAAGCGGCGCTCGATGCGCAGGAACAGCTCGACCCGTCCCAGGCTGTCGAATCCGTAATCCTGTTCGAGTCGGCCGTCGAGCGACGCCCGTGGCGCCTGACGCGCGGGGTGAAGCTCGGCGGTGAGCTGCCGTAGGGTCTCGAGCAGCGTTTCGGCGCTCACCGGAGCGCCGCCGCCCCGATCTTGCCTAGCGACGGAAGTTTCCACGCGCGGATCCGGCGATGGAAGGAAGCGGGCGATGTTAGCACAGCCCGCGCGGCGCGGGCTTGAAGCGGACGGTGCCGGTCAGCCCCGGATTCTCTCCACTTTTTGATCCTTGCAGGCGGCGAGAAGCATGGCAGCCGATCCTTTGCCAGGAACGGCGGTTTCAGGTGCGATTTCGGCGAGGGGCGCGAGCACGAATGCGCGCTCGTGCATGCGCGGGTGGGGAACGACGAGCCCCGGCTCGGCGATGACGCGATCGCCGTAGAGCAGGAGGTCGAGGTCGAGCGTGCGCGGGGCCCCGGGAAACTCGCGCCTGCGGCCGAAGCGCGCCTCGACTCCGAGCAGCTCATCGAGCAGCGCCCGGGCGCTCAAGCGCGTCTCGATTGCAGCGACCGCGTTGATGAAGTCGGGCTGCTCGCCCACGCCGACCGGCGCGCTGCGGTAGAGCGAGGAGGCGGCGAGAAGGCGAGTTCCTGGAATCGCTTCGAGCGCGGTGAGGGCGCGGCGCACCTGGGCTTCGCGTTCGCCGAGATTTGCTCCGAGCCCGACGAAGGCTCTGACTGCGGCGCTCACGCCGGTGCGGCGTCGGGCGGCGGAGGCGCCGCCGCCTTCCTGCGCCGCCTGCGCCGGCGGCGCCGATGCTCGTCCGGCTGCGGCGCGAGCAGCATAGCCTGGCGCTCGTCTTCGCCCGCGTGCTGGAACTTCTGCCACCACTGCGAGAGCTCCTCGGGCGCCTCGCCGCTCGCGCACCTCAATACGAGGAAGTCGAACCCGGCGCGGAATCTTTCGTGCGTCATGAGGGCGAAGGGGCGGCGGCCGCTCCTTTGCTCGAGACGCGGCTGCAGCGCCCAGATTTCCTTCATCACGGCGGTAAAGCGTCGCGGGATGGCGAGCTTGTCGGTCTGGATGTCGAGCACCGCGTCCATCGCCTGGTAGAGCGCCGGGACCGGTTTCAATCCGCGCTCCCGCGATTTTTTCCACGCCGCGAGCACCTCGTGCCACAGGAGCGCCGCGAACAGGAACGCCGGCGACACGGACTTCCCCGAGCGCACGCGGCCGTCGGTCTGCTCGAGCGCGAGCATGACGAAGCGCTCCCCCATCGGCTGCTCGAAGATGACGTCGAGCAACGGCAAGAGGCCCCGGTGCAGGCCTTCGCTGCGCAGCTGGCGCAAGCTCGTCGCCGCGTGGCCCGAGAGCAGGAGCTTCTGCATTTCCTCGTACACCCGCGAAGGCGGCACGTTCTCCAGGAGGTGCGCCATCTCGCTGATGGGTT
>VBDM01000231.1:3001-6397 GCA_005881355.1 Betaproteobacteria bacterium | reverse complement strand
TCGACACGGCCGCGAAAGAGCTCGGGTTCGACCGGGTCGAGCTGCGAAGAAAGAACCTGGTTCGCCCCGAGGCGATGCCTTACCGGAACGCGGTGGGGATGACCTACGACAGCGGCACCTACGAGTCCAACATGGATACTGCGATGAAGATCGCGGACTGGAGCGGGTTCGAGGCGCGCCGCAGCTGGGCCGCCGCGCGCGGCAAGCTCCTCGGGCTCGGTCTGTCGAACTACGTCGAGTCCTCGATCGGCTCGCCCAGGGAGCGCGCCGAAATCACCGTCACGCCAGCAGGGCGAGTCAAGGTCGTGATCGGTACGCAGCCCTCGGGCCAGGGTCACGAGACGAGCTTCGCGCAGGTAGTGTCCTCGCTCCTTCACGTGCCCGTGGACGCGATCGACATCCTCTTCGGCGACACCGACGTCGTGAGCGTGGGCGGCGGCTCGCATTCCGGCCGCTCGATGCGCCACGCGGCGACGGTGTTCTCGATGGCCGCAAAGGAACTGATCGAGAAGGGGAAGAAGATCGTGGCCTACATGCAGGAGTCGAGCGCGGCGGAGATCCGATTCGCCAACGGGTGCTTCTCGGCGCCGCACGCGCTCAGGACGTTCAGCTTCCCGGAATTGGCGCGGGACTCGGAGGGGGCCCTCCTGCCGAGGGAGTTGTCGGGCGGGCTCGCCGTCATCGCCGACAACGAGATGCACGACCCGGTCTTCCCGAACGGATGCGCGATCTGCGAGTGCGAGGTCGATCCCGAAACGGGCTCGGTCGAGATCACCCGATTCGCCGCGGTCGACGACGTCGGACGCTGCATCAACCCGCTGATCGTCCACGGCCAGACGCACGGCGGCGCCGCTCAAGGGATCGGCCAGGCGATATCGGAGATTTACCACGTCGACGCCACCACCGGACAGCCACTCACCGGCTCGCTCATGGACTACGCGCTGCCGCGGGCGGACTCCGTGCCTTCCTTCAGCGCGGAGATCGTCGAGGTCCTCTCGCCGACCAATCCGCTCGGCATCAAGGCCGCTGGCGAAGGCGCGACCACGCCCGCGCCCGCCGCGGTCATCAACGCGATCGTCGACGCGCTCCGCAAGTTCGGCGTTCGCGACATCACCATGCCCGCCACGCCGCAGAATATCTGGCGGGCGATTCAAGAGGCACGGAAATGAACCCGGGACGCCCGCTCGCGGCGCTCGCGCTGCTTTTCGCCGCCCACATCCGGACCGAGATCGACAAGTGGGCGAAGGTGATCGGCTCGTCCGGCGCGCGGGTGGATTGAGCGCGGCCCGGCGGACGTTCAGAATACGGAAGAATCGCCGGAGGAGACCGAATGAGCGACCTGGATTTCAGCAAACCCGCGAGTCCCCCGACTCCGCCGAGCAAACCGATCTACGACCCGGCGATGGCGGTGGAGTTCTTCAGCTCAGCCGGCAAACCGGAACCCGTCGCGAAAGGCGCGACCCTGTTCGCCGAGAACGAGAAGGGAAGCCGGCTTCTGTTCCAGCGCGACAAGATGTACCTGCTTCTGGAAGGCGAGATCAACCTTCTCGTCGGAAACAAGGTCATCGGCACCGTGAAGAAAGGCGAGATTTTCGGCGAGATGGCCTCGATCAGCCAGATGCCGCGCAGCGCGAGCGCCGTGGCGAACCTGCCCTGCCGCGTCATCGCGCTCGACGACGGGCAGTTCCAGAGCGCCCTGCGCAAAAAACCCGAGTTCGCGCTCATGCTGATGAGCCTCATGATCCGCCGAATGCGCGACGCGATCGGGCGGCTGAGCCCGGGCGACGGCGCTCCGGAGGGCAAGCTGAAGGAATCGGCGGTGTTCGACAAATCCGCTCTCGCCATCCTCGCGCGCGCGCTCGCGCAGACGAGGATGCCCTACGAGCGCGACAAGGTCATCGTGAAGGAAGGCCAGGCCGGGGTGCTGATGTACGTCGTGCTGGAGGGCCGGCTCGCGGTTTCCATTCAGGGCAAGCTCGTGGAAAAAATCGGCCCGGGCGGCGTGTTCGGCGAGATGGCGCTGGTCGATCGCACGCCGCGCCTCGCCACCGTCGTGGCCGAGACCAATTGCTCGCTGCTCGCGATCGGCCGAAACACCTTCCTCGACCTGATCAAGGCCAGTCCCGATTTTGCCGTGTCGCTGCTCGGCGCGGTGGGCGAGCGGGCGAGGTTCATCGCGACGCGCCAGAAGTAGACCGGCCGGCACGCCGCGACGAAGCGACGCCAACCAACCTAAGCGATCACGGGTTGGCGAGGTAATCGCGCTTGGCGAGCTCCACGCCATTGTGGCGCAGGATGTCGTACGCGGTGGTGACGTGGAAGTAGAAGTTGGGGATCGCGTGGCCGAGCAGATATTGCATTCCCTTGTAGTCGACCTCTCGCGGGCCGAGCTTGAGGTGAATGTTCTTGTCTTCGCTCCCGTCGATCTGCGCGGGCTTGATGGTCCTGACGAAGTCGATGGTCTTCGCGATCCGCGCCTTGAGCTCGGCGAAGGTTTCCTCGTTGTCCTCGTGCTTGGGCACTTCCACCCCGGCAAGACGCGCCACCGCGCCCTTTGCCGTGTCGCAGGCGATCTGCACCTGGCGCTTCATCGGAAACATGTCCGGGTAGAGCCGGAAATTGACCAATGCAGCGGGGTCGATCTTCTTCGCCTCGGCGTGGGCCTGCGCCTTGTCGAGGATGGCGGAAAGATTGGTCAGGCTGTTGATGAAGCGCGGCGCGCTCGCCTGGTACATCGAGATGGGCATGGCGGGTCCTTGAGTAGGAATCGAACGAAGCGCAGATTGTAGCGCCGGAAGCGCCCCGGGGCGGGCCTGCTAGGTGATCTTGGTGTTGGCGAGCTCCAGGCGGTCGGCGAGGTTGCGCACCAAGGCCCGCGTAAGCTGCAGTTGCGCTTTCGGGTCCATCTGCATCAAGGTGAACGGCCGAAACTCGGCGAGCAGCAGCCCGCTTGTCGCTTCCACCGTGGCCTGCCGCGGCGCATCGCCCTCGCGGATGTAGGCCATCTCGCCGAAGCACTCGGTCTCCTTGAGCACGTTGAGCAGACGCCCCTTGCGGGTGACCTTGACTTCGCCTTGGGCCAGATAGAAGAAGCTGTCTCCCCGATCGTCCTCGCGCAGGACCACCTTGCCCTTCGGCACGCGCATCCAGTGCGCGGCGCGAGCGAGCTCCCACAGCTCCGCGTCGGAGAGCTCCGCGAGCATTTCGCAGCGCTTGAGCATTACATACTGTTCGCTGTCGGGGATCGCCTCGGGCGGCAGGACGAGCTTCGCGGCTTTCGCGAGGTCCTGTGCCAGGTCGCCGTAGTAGTCATGGCGCTCGCGCGGCTTTTTGCGCATCGCGCGAAGCACGATGTCGTCGATCTCCCCGGGAAGTCCCGAGCGCAGCTTGCTTGGC
>VBDM01000231.1:0-2927 GCA_005881355.1 Betaproteobacteria bacterium | reverse complement strand
CGAATACAGATCGCTGTGGTAGGTCGGCTCCTTGCCCTCCACGACCTCGGGCGGCATGTAAAACGGCGAGCCCATCGCCACCGCCTGCGTCGTCGTCGTCGTTCTGTTCAGGCGCGCGGCGCCGAAATCGGCGATCTTCACCCGCGCCCCCTTCGCCATCATCAGGTTCGCCGGCTTGATGTCGCGGTGGATGATCCCCTCCTGGAAAGCGTAGTCGAGCGCGCCGCAGCATTTGAAACCGATCTGCAGCACCTCGGCGACGGGCAGCAGGGTGTCGGCCCTGACGTGGCGCGACAGGTCCCCGCCCGTGACCAGCTCCATGGCGATGTAGCCCCCTTCCTCTTGCACCGCAGCATCGAGAATCGCCACGATGTGGGGGTGGTGCAGATTGCCCGCGAGCGAGGCCTCGTTCAGAAACTGCAGGCGAAAGACCTCTCCGTTCTCCGGATCCTTGAACACCGCGGGGTCGATCGTCTTCAGCGCGATCTCCTTCCCCGAGAACGGGTCTCTCGCGAGGTAAACGGTACCCGTCGCCCCCTTGCCGAGCACTTTCTGCACCTCGTACTTGCCGATGTGGAGTTCCATGCCGGTGGATCTTTCCCTGAACGCCGAGGGGGGCGGATTGTACCGCCGACGAGGGGAATAAAGGAATCGGGAACCCGCCCGGCGGCGGCGCGAGTGCGCTGCCGCCGGATGAGCAGGAAACAGCGTTTACTTCACGAGCTGAGCGAAGATGAGGATGAGCCCGATCACCGAGACCAGCCACACCAGGGTGCGCACCCAGGTGATTCCCGCGATGTATATCGCCGCGTAGGCGAGCCGCGCCCAGAAGAAGAGCTGCGCGCCGAGCAGCGTCATGTCGTTGGTCTTGCCGGCCGCCGCAGCCACGAGCACCAGCGCGGCGAAAAGCACCAGGTTCTCGAGCATGTTCCAGTGCGCGCGCGCCGCGCGACCGCCCCAGCCGGTGATCTCGGGCATGCCGTCCCGGTTGCCGACGAGCCGCATGAGCCCGACCTGCATGAACGCGCCCTGCGCCGCCACCAGCATCTGCACCACGGTCAGCGCCACCGCCCACACCAACAAAGTCAACTCCGGTCTCATCATCTCCTCCTTTTTGGTTGGAACGCCGCGCACATGGTACGCCCGGCGCCGGGAACTTGCGAGCTATGAGGCGACCGCGCGCGGGTCCCCGGCGGATTTTCAGGGCTTCGACCTCGCGATGCCGAACATCAGGTCGTCCCCCGCAAGCGCCGCAAAGTCGAGATCGGCGCACAGTACCTTTTGCGATCTATCGGGCGCCTCGAAGGCGAAAGTGAGGGTGACGCAGAGCTTGGGTCCGGCGACCGACAGATAGGGCCGCGTGATCTGGACCTTTCCTGGAGCTTCGATCGCGCTGCGGAAGTAGGACTTGGTCTGCCAGTCGGTGCCCTCGGTCGGCTGCACCGGCTCGAAGCGCCGGTCGTGGGCGCGCGCGCTGCGCTCGGCCTCGACGTCCGCGCCGATCTGCAAACCCTCTGCGCCGATCAGGTAGCAGCGCTGGGTGCAGGGCAGCCTCAGCAGCACCGGTACGGCCTGCGGAAATTCGGTGCCGAGGGACAGATCCTGGACCGCATTCTTGAGCGCTGCCAGATAGGGCTTGAGCCGGGCGTTCTGCCGGTTCTGGAATTCGGCGTTGTCCGCGCGGTGACCCGCGATCAGCCGCGCGAACAGGTCGTGGCGCGCGTCCCGCGGTGGCAGCAAGGAGCTCGGCGGCGAAAAATACTCGCCCTGCATCAGATCGGCGTTGGCGTCGATCGCGCACAGCGCCTCGGCCTCGGTCTCGACGCCCTCCACGCATACGATCGCTCGATCCCGGTGAACATGCGCCGCGCGAGCGGCTCGACCGTCACCCGGCGCGTCATCTCGCGGTCGACCTTCACGACGTCCGGCTTGAGCCTCCAGATGCGGTCGAAATTCGAGTAGCCGGCGCCGAAATCGTCGATCACGATGAGGCAGCCGAGATCGCGGTAGTGCTCGATCGCCGCGGCAAGGCGCTTCTCGTCCTCGAACGGCGTTTCGATCAGCTCCACCGCCACTCGGTGCGCCGGAAAACCGCTCGACTGCAGCATCTGTGAAAAGAAGGGGCCGAACTTGGGGCCTTCCGCGGCGACATACGGATCGACGTTGAGGAACAGCCAGCTGCGGGCGTCGCCGAGCTGTTGGAAGTTCCTGACGTGGAGGGTTCTGCACTGGCGGTCGAGGCGCATCCGCGCCTCGCCTCGCGGCGCCTTGCTGAACAACTCGCCGGGACTGACGCGCCTTCCGCCCGAGTCGGTCGCCCGGATCAGGCCTTCGTAGCCGACCGGACGCCGATGGGCGAGGCTGTAGATAGGCTGGAAATCGCTCGACAAGCCGAACTCCTGGCGCTCGCCGCGTTCTCCTTCCACGCAGTATTTCTCGACACGCGTCGGAGCAAGATCCCCCATGTTCACGGCGCCCCAGGCAGGCTTGCGGAAGCTCGGTTCACAAATCGAAGAGCAAGCCCGGCGAGTATGCCATACGGCCGCCCCGGGGGGCGGGCGTTTCGTGAACTACTTCAGTCGAGCCGCGGAAAAATCATCCACGTCCGCGGCCTCGCGCACCGACTTGGTGAGGCCGGCCAGCTGGTTTCCCGCGAGGGCGCTGAAGTCGAGGTCGGCGCACAGCACGTGATACGACCCGTTCAGGGAAAGGGCGTACGACAAGGTGACGCACAGCTTCGGGCCGGCGGCCGATAGATAGGGCCGCGTGATCTGGACCTTTCCCGGCGCCTCGATCGCCCGGCGAAAAAAGGGCTTCGTCTGCCAGTTGGTGCCGGTGACCGGCCGCATCGGCTTCAGGCGCCGGTCGCGCGCGCTCGTGTTGCGCCCGGCTTCCGCGCACGCGCCGATCTGCGAACCGTCGGCCGC
>VBDM01000224.1 GCA_005881355.1 Betaproteobacteria bacterium | reverse complement strand
TGCGCACGCCCTTCTTGCGCAGCTCGGCGAGCCGCGCCTGCGCGGCCTCCTCGGTCTTGAATATGCCCAACGAAATGGCGAACCGGGACTTGGGATCCTCCTGCAGGACGAAGAAATCCTCCACGCCGAGCTTTTTCAGCTCGGCGGATTTCCGGTTGGCCGCTTGACGGCTGCCCTGAGGCGGCATAAACACCCAGTAGCTCGCGATTTCCTCCGCGCGGCGCTGGGAGAGCTTAGCTCCGAGCGCGAGCGGCTCCAGAAGCTGTTGCACGCGCGCAACCTCGCCCAGATTGAACGCCCCGAGCTCCAGGCACGCGGCGACGGCGACCTTGGGCTGTGGAGGCGGAGGGGGCGGCGGCTTGGGGCGCGCGGCAACCTGCTTGGCGCGCTCGGCCGCGAGCGCCGAAAGCTGCTCGGGGCCGAGCAGCGTGATCGCCTGCGGGTTGAGCTGCTGCTCCATCAGCTGCGCCTCGGTGGATCCACGACCCCCGAAATAGCTCCACGCGAGGACGCCCAGGTTGGCGGCGAGCAGCAGGAAAAATACGGTTCTCACAAGTCCCGGGGATTCATTTCAGCGCCTCCTCGGCGATTCGCACCAGCCCTTCCAGCACCAGATTATCCACGAGCTGCGCGGGAATGCTGAGATGCCGCGCGATCCGGCCCGCCGCTCCTCCCGCGAGCAGGCACGCCGCGCCGGGCTCCATCGCCGCGAACATCCGCTCGATCGCTCCGGCCTGAGCGAGCAGGCATCCGGTTTCGATGGCGTCCGCCGTGTTCCGGGGTCGGACGGAGAAGCGCCCTCTCGCGAGCGGGAGTCCCGCAGTACGGTGCGCGAGCGACCGTTTCATGAGCTCCAGTCCGGGAAGAATCGTGCCGCCGGCGAACGTGCCGTCGCCCTTGAGGACATCCGCGGTGGTCGCGGTCCCGGCGGTGACCACCAGGCACGGTCCGCGCAGAATCGACCAGGCCCCGATCAGCGCCGCCCAGCGGTCGGCGCCGAGCTGCGCCGGCTTTCCGTAGCCGTTGGTCACGCCGCACTCGCGCCGCTTCGCTTCCACCCAGGTCGGGATGAGCGATCGGCGGGCAAAAAAAGACTCGAGCCACCTGCGCGCGGACCGGCCCGCGACGTTGGCGACGATGACCTTGTCGGCCGCGGCGATTCTCTTCCAGCTCTTCGCGAGGCTCGCGAGCTCGGCGACAGGCACCGTGCCGCCGCGGTGCCAGCGGCCGTTCCCGTGCAGCCCCCATTTCAGCCGCGAATTGCCGCAGTCGACCGCGAGGATCATAGGGCCTTGAGCGACAGCTCGCCGCTGTGAAAACGCTCGATCCCTTTCGCCGAGGACAGCATCAGCGCTCCGTCCTCCGCCACCCCGACGATCCTGCCTTCCGCCACGCGCCGGTCGGCTTGCGACAAGGCGACTCGCCGGCCCTGCCAGGCGTGGCGTCGCAGCCATTCCTCCTGGAACGGCGCAAAGCCCTCGCGCGAAAATTGTGCGAGGACCGCGGCGACGGATTCGAGCAGCGCGACAAGCAGCGCGGTCCGCGACGGCACTGCATCGCTGTGGCTTGCGATGTCGGTCGCCGGGCGGCCGATCCGCTCGCGCATCCGGGCATCGAGGCGCACGTTGAGGCCGACCCCGACGACCGCCGCGCTCGGGCCCGAAACATTACCCGAAACCTCGATCAATATTCCGCCGAGCTTGCGTTCCCCGCAGTACAGATCGTTCGGCCATTTGACTCTCACGTCGCGAGTACCCAGTTGTTCGAGCGCCCGCGCAGCGCCCACCGCCACGGCGAGGCTCAGGCCTGCAAGCGCTCCTGCGCCCCGAGGAAAACGCCACAGGACGGAGAATGCGAGGCTTCCCCCGGCCGCGCTGACCCAGGAATTTCCGCGCCGGCCACGCCCTGAGCTCTGGTGCTCGCAGGCGAGCACCGCGCCGTGCGGCGCGCCCGCCGCGGCACGCTCGGCGAGAACGGCGTTCGTAGACGGGCATTCGTCGACCACTTCGACACAGAGCTCCGGGGAAGTTCTTTTCAGTTGTGCCGCGAGTACGTCCGGCTCGAGCAGGTCCATGCGCGAATAACGGGAGAAAAACGGGCAGATACTAGCATCGGGAACCGGTTGCGTGAGAAAAGTCACAAAGTGCGCAGGAAAATCACTCTCCGTTTCTCGTCCCGCAGCTTGTTTCCGCAACAAGCGTGATGGTATGATGCCGTCATAGCTCGAATCGCATGGCGTCCGCCGACGCGAGCATCGGCTGGACGTCTCCAGATTGCCCGCCGGCCCAGCAAACGGCGGCGACGGGGGAAACCCTCCCTTCCCCCGTTTTTTTTTGCCCTCGCGCCGGCACCTCCGGGCTCGCGAGCCGTCTCCCGTATCTATAATGAGTGCCGCCCGCCCTTCGCCCCCGCACTCCGACCCGACGCATGCAGCGACCCTGGCCTCATCCACGAGTGGTGGGACACCGCGGCGGCGGCGCGCTTGCGCCGGAGAACACCTTGGCGGGCATCCGCAAGGCCGCGGCGATGGGTTTCGGCGGCGTCGAGTTCGATGTGGTGCTCTCGGCCGACAAGGTCCCGGTGCTGATGCACGACGAGACGCTCGAGCGCACCACCGACGGGCGGGGCGCCGTGTCCGCCACGCCTTATGCGAGGTTCGCGAGCCTGGACGCCGGAGCCTGGTTCGGCCGCGAATACCGCGGCGAGCGCGTGCCCTCCTTCGAGCTTGCAGGAAAATTGTGCGTCGAGCTCGGGCTGTGGGCCAACGTCGAGATCAAGCCCGCGAAGGGATTCGAGCGCGAAACGGGCGCAGTCGCGGCGAAGCTCGCCGCAGAAATCTGGCGCGGCGCCTCGCCCGCACCGCTGCTCTCGTCCTTCCAGCGCACCGCTCTCGAGGCGGCACGCGCGGCCGCGCCGGAGCTCGATCGCGGATTTCTCACCGACCGGATCGAGCCGAATTGGCGCGAGGCCGCGCAGGCGCTAGGGTGCGTCTCCGTGCACTGCAACTGCAAATACCTGACGCCCGCGCAGGCGAAAGAGATTCGCGGCGCGGGCTATTGGCTGCTCTGCTACACGGCCAACGACCCGGAAACCGTCCGGCGTTTGTTCTCCTGGGGCGTCGACGCGATCTTCACCGACCGTCTCGATCTCATCCCGCCGGATTTGTCCTGAAGCGGTAACCTCAGGGCGAGCGGCGCTCCTGGTCGATCTGCATGGCCACCAGAAACCGCGAAACCAGGTTGTAACCCGCGACGGTGGCGGTGAGCTCGACCAGCTCCCGGTCGTCGAAATGCCGCCGCACCTCCGCGAACACGGAATCCGGCACCCGGATCTCCCGGGTGACGCAGTCCGTGTAGGAGAGGACCGCACGCTCGCGATCGTCGAAGCTTTTCGATCCCCGCCATTCGGGCAGCGCGTCGATCTGTCCCTGAGTCACGCCGTCCTCCAGCGCGAACGGGAC
>VBDM01000223.1 GCA_005881355.1 Betaproteobacteria bacterium | reverse complement strand
ATTTCCTGAAGGAGATTTTCCCGATACAGCGCTTCGAGCTCCGGCGAAGAGACGCTGACCGCGTCGAAGTCCCAGCGGTTCGCTCTTTTTTCCGTCAGCGCGCGCTGCAGCACCTTGGCCGACGACGCCCGCCATGCATTGACGCGGACGCCGTAGCGCTTTTCGAAGTCGGCGCCCAGCGCCTGGATCGTCGGTGCGGCATTGGAGGTGTAGAGCGCCAGAGAGCCTTCTTTTTGCGCCGCTCGCACCAGCCGGTGATGACGTGAAGGGCCGCCGTCGGCTGCCAGCTCGGAGAATGATTGCGCCGCTGCGAAGGGAATCGCAACGGCCAGCAGGAACGCGGAGATCAGCCTATGGATCAAGCCGCCGCTTGCGCCGCCTGCGCCGCCCTGGAAATGCCCGCCGGGAGCGCCGACATGTCGATGCCGTACAGCCTGCTCGCATTCGCGCACAGCACTTTCGTCTGCGTCTCCAGAGGCAGGTGGCCCAGATCGCGCCGGATGACCTTGATCGAATTCGGCCAGGTCGAGTTGGCATGGGGAAAATCGTTCGACCACATGAGGTTGTCCTGACCCCACCACTCGAGATGGCGACCGCAGACCGAATCGTTGAAGAAGCAGGAGAAGACCTGGTTGCGGACGTACTCGCTCGGATCCCGGGTGTTCAGCGGCGGGTTACCGCCGCGGAAGCGGCGATAGTAATAATCCCACTGCTGCACCATGAAGGGGAGCCAGCCGGATTCGTTTTCCACCGTCACGAGCCTGAGTCTCGGGTAGCGCTCCAGCACGCCGTAGAAAATAAAATCGAAGAGCGCGTTGACGACGTCCATCAGCTTGAGATTGACGCTGCCGCGGTAATGCTCGATGCCTTTTCTTTCCTTGCTGTGGTAGCTATGGCCCGTCAGGATATGCATGCTGACGGGCGTATCGAGCTCCTCGGCCGCGGCCCAGAATTTGTCGTAGTGACGGGAATGAAAAGGCAGATCCGGATGGGGCGCCTGCCAGATCAATGCGCCCTTGAGCCCCGCCTTGTGGCAGCGTTGCAGCTCCTTGACGGCATTGTCGACGTTGTAGATGGAGATGGCCGGAACGCCGACCGCTGCAGTATTCGATCAGCCAGTCGTTGTAGAGGCGAAAGCACGCTTCCTGCATTCCGGCGTCATGAAGGGCATAGAGACCCAGCAGCAGCGTCGGATAGAGCACCTCGGCGCTCAAGCCGTCGACTTCCATCTCCCTGATCCTCGCGTTCGGATCCGATCCGCCCTCGCGCCGCTGGAACCCTTCGCCCAGCTTATGAGGGGGAAAGAGCGGCACGGCCTCGCGATACTTTTCCGGCACGCCCTTCTTCCACAGATCGACCGGCTCCATAACGTGCGAATCCGCCGAGATGATGATCCCGTCGATCCCCCGACCCAGACCGTCCATATTCGCGCCTCCCCGATAGATCGAAACTCGATCGAATCCCGGCACCGCGGGCGCCGCCTACTCGAAGAACTCGCCGTCGCGGACCACCACGGGCACGCGCTTGTTCTCCTTCGAGTCGCCGGGCATCGGCTCGCCGCGGATATTCAGCCGGCCGGAAGCGTCCCGAGGCCCCACCCGGCAACCGATCCGCACCAGCACCAGCGGCTCCTTGCTCGTGGCCTCGAACCAGTAGTAAGCGCCGGCGGGCAGCATGATCCCCTCGTGCTTGCCGACGTCCGTATGCCCTCCGTCCGCGTCGTAGTAGCGCGCGCTGCCCTGCAGCACGATGAAGGTGTGGTCCTCGTTGGGATGCGTGTGCAGCCCGTTCTCGCCGCCGGAAGCGTAGACCTTGAGCGTCGCCCACATGTTGTCGGTCCTGGCGAGCGCCGTGTTGGTGCGCCCTTTATCGAGCATCTGGGCGCGCATCTTGAAGAACGACGGCTTTTTCGCCGCCGCCTTGTCGGCCGCGCTCGCGCCGCGTTGCTTGTCGTCCTGATCGGTTGCCTGCATGGATCTCTCCTTCCGAGAGCGCGCCGCGGGGCGACTCGGCGCGCGAAACCTCACGATGTTAGATTAGTGCAGTGCCATACTCAAGGGCTCGCCCGGACGCATGCGCTTTCTCTAATCATCCGCCTTGGACCGTACATAGGCCCACAGCTGATCGAATTCTTCCGCGCTGAGCACGCCGCCCCACGCCGGCATCTGGCCCTTGCCGTCCTTGGTGGCCTTGTCGAAACGAGGCCGTTCGTCGGCGCGGAGCCGTCTCAGATCGAAGGTCGAGCCGGTGTTCACCAACTTTTCTCCATGACACTCCGCGCAATGGGTTTGGTAGACCTGCGCCCCGGCTTCGATCAGGGATCGATCTTGCGCTGACGCGCCTGGTGCAGCCGCGAGCACACCGAAAACAACGCTCATTCCCACGCTCGCTGGCATGGCCTAGGGCAAGGCGAAGACGAAGATGGAGTTGTGCCCGCGCACCGCCCTCGGCATGGTTTTCTGCGTCAGGCCCAGCGGCCCGGCGGTGACCGACTGGCCCTCGCCGGTGAACACCATCACATACTGCTTGCCGTTCACCGCGTAGCTGATAGTGCTCGTCATGATCATGCCGCCGACCACCGCTTCCCAGAGAACCTTGCCGTCGTCGGCGTCGAACGCGCGCAGCCTTCGGTTCTGGTCTCCCCAGAAGACGAGATCGCCCGCAGTGACGAGCGCCGAGCCGACGCTCGCCTGGGGCTGCGAGTAGAGCACGCGCAGCTCGCCCGTCGCGAGGTCGATCTTGCCGATGTTCATGTACTTGTTCGGGTCGGAGCCCGGGCGGATGACGCCCGCGCGCGGCCCCCAGCCGGCCTTCGCCTTGGTGTTCGCGGTCATCGTCAGGCACTGATCCTGGAACGGGACGTAGAGCGAATTCCTGCCCGGATGATAGGCGATCGCCCACAGGCTGCGCGTATTGTGGTAACACCCGAGGATCTTGTCGCCGTCCTTCCTGAAGAGCTTGTCGGGGTTGACGCGCGTCTTGCCGGTCTTCACGTCGATGTGGTTCATGTTGATGTTGGGATCGTCGTAGGGGAACGGCCTCGCCCACAGGAACCGGCCGTCGGCCTGCGCGACGACGAAGAGGCCCCCGCCTTCTGCGACCGTCACCACGACGTCGCGCTCCTCGCCCGGCACGATCGCCGGGCTGATCCATTTCGCGTGCCTGGGGTCGGGGTTCAAGCGCGTGCGCACGAGGATGCGCTCGTGGTTGTGATCCGCATCCCAGTCGTCGCCGGGAAGCTCCTGGTAGTACCAGACGAGCTTGCCCGTCTGGACGTCGAGCGCAACGGTCGAATTGCTGTAGAGATCGGCGGGCGCGGAGAGCGACACGGCGTCGGCGCGGCCGTGACGCGTGAGCCGCGTATAGGGATTCGGGTTGGCGATGCCCCAGTACAGGACCTTGCGTTTCGGGTCGTAGGAGCCGGGCAGGCCCCAGGGGCCCGCGGCGCGCTCTTGCGCCGGCATATCGGCCCAGGTGTCGCCGCCGGGCTCGCCCGGCGCGGCCGTCGTGTAGAACTTCCAGACTTCCCTGCCGGTCCTCGCGTCGTGCGCCGCGATGAAGCAGTTCTCGCGCTTGCTCTGTTCGCAGGTGCGGTTCGAGATGACCTTGCCGTCGGCGACCAGCAAGCCGCCGGCCGTCTGGCCGCCATCGTCGACTTTCGTTTCCCAGCGGAGCTTGCCGGTCTTCGCATCGAGCGCCAGCAGAAATCCGTCCGGCGCGGCGAAATAGATCATGTCTTCGTAGATACCGAGGCTCTTGCTGCGCGCGGCCGCCGGGGTGACCGTCCTCGGATAGTCGCGCTGGTACTCCCAGATCAGATCGCCGTTGGTGGCGTCGACCGCCTGGATCGAGGCGCCGGGCACATACAAATACATGACGCCGCGATAGACGATCGGCGTCGATTCCTGCGTGCCGCTCGGCAGGCCCCGCGACCAGGCCATGCGCAATCGGCCGACGTTGCCCTTGTCGATCTGGTTGAGCGGGCTGTAGCGCTGCTGATCGAAAGTGCGGCTTATCATGAGCCAGTCGGCGGGATCCGGATTGGCCAACATTGCGTCAGTGACCGGCCGGAAATCCGCGATCTGCGCAGCCGCGGGCGTTGCTAAAACGCCGAGAAAGGCGGCTGCGATGCAGGACGAAGCTCTGATCATGATTGCCTCCCTGTCGTTTTTCGCTGACCGTTGGATTAGTGTAATGCCATACTCAATGGCTCGTCTGGCTTCACCACGCGAGCGGGGAAGAACATGCATCGGATACAAGACGTGCGCCGCTGGGTCCTGCCCCTGGCGGCGCTGGCAACGGCCGCTCCCGCCTTCGCGCAGGACGCGAAGCTTGCTGCAGCGCAAAAGGAAGGTTCGTTAACGCTGTATACGAGCTTCGCCGAAAAAGACCTGCCGCCTCTGATACTGGTGTTCGAAAAGAAATACGGCATTAAGGTCAGCGTGTGGCGCGCCGGCTCGGAGAAAGTGCTGCAACGAACCCTGGCCGAAGCGGCGGCCAGGCGCCACGAGGTCGATGCGATCCACTCCTCCGCGCTCGAGATGGAGACGCTGCATCGGGAAAAAATCCTGCAACCGGTCACGTCGCCGTACTCGACGGAGCTGATCGCGGGCGCGCTGCGGCCCCATCGCGAATGGGTGGCGACCTACCTGTCCGTTTGGGTGCAGGCCTACAACACCAAGCTCGTCAAGAAGGAGGATCTGCCCAGGACTTTTCAGGATCTGCTCGACCCGAAGTGGAAGGGCAAGCTCGGCATCGAGGCCAATGTCCCGGAAT
>VBDM01000222.1 GCA_005881355.1 Betaproteobacteria bacterium | reverse complement strand
TCCAGCTCGACAAGGTCAACGTGCTCGGGTTTTCGGTGCCGTTCCTGCACGAGCTGGACGGCGGCCGATGTAGCGGCCGCCGTCCAGCTCGTGCAGGAACGGCACCGGAAACCCGAGCACGTTGACCTTGTCGTCGCGCAGGACGCTTTCAAGCACCGGTCCGCGCTTCACGACGCGAGGTGGAATGGGGCGGTGGCTCTTCATGCGATCGCGGTAAGCGCGCACCACGTCGAGGGGATGAGCCGGAACGGGAAAGCCCAGGGTGATCGCGAGCCGCTTCATCGAATTGGTCGATCCGGACAGCACCCGAAAGCCGTGCGGGTACTCCGGCACATCCTCGAACAGCACCGCCGGTGCGTCGGGCCGCTCGTTCACGGCTTCGGCGAGCGTGCCCATTTCCAGGTTCCAGTTCGCCCCGGGGATGATCAGCAGCTCGCCGGCCCGCTCGATGCGGGAGAGAAATTCCCTCAAGTCGGCGTGCGGCCGGTCGTAATCGTTCCAGATCTTGACGGGAGCGGGATCGTTCATCGGAATCTCCGGGCGCTTATTGTAAGGCGCTCAAGGCAATCGGGGCAGGTCCTCGCGGCCCAGGGCAAACACGCAATCGTAGCCCGCGCTCGTCTCCGGCCAGATGAACGGGAGCCGCGGGAACGCCCGCTCGAGGCTGTCGCGATTATGGCCGATCTCCAACAGGAGCAATCCCCGGGGCTTGAGAAATCCCGCCGCACCCTGCAGGATCCGGCGCACGAACCGCAGGCCGTCGCGCCCTCCGGCGAGAGCGAGCCGGGGCTCATGTCGATATTCGGGCGGCAGGCTGCGCATCGCGGCGGCGTCGACGTAGGGCGGATTGGCGACGATCAGGTCGTATCGCGCCGGTTCTGCACCGGAGAACAAGTCGGCGCGTGCCAGGCGTACGCGCCTGCCGAGACGGTAGGCGCGGACGTTGCGTCGCGCGACGGCGAGCGCCGCACGCGAAACGTCGGTTGCGTCCACGGTAGCTTTCGGGAATGCCAGCGCGAGCAGAATTGCCAGACAGCCCGAGCCCGTGCACAGGTCGAGCGCGCGGCGAACTTCCATCGGCCGGCGGATCCAGGGACTGAGCCTGTCGCGCAGCAGCTCGGCGATGAAGGAACGCGGCACGATGACGCGCTCGTCCACGTAGAACCGGTGTTCCCCCAGCCAGGCTTCCTTGAGGAGATACGCGAGCGGACGGCGCGTGCGCACGCGCTCCTCGATCAGCCGCGAGGCTTTGCGGCACTCCTTTGCCGTCAGCTCGTACGCGAGCGATCGTGAGAGCGCGTCGCCGGGCACGCGCAGCACATGCGCGAGCAGCCACGCCGCTTCGTCCCGGGCGCCGTGGGCCCCGTGGCCGAACCAGAGGCGGGCCGCCCGGAGACGCCGCTCGGCGTGGCCCAGCCAGTCGCGCAGCGCCGCCGGCGGCGCCGCATCGATGCGGGCGGAGGAGCGTTTCAGGACGCGAGAAGCCGCGCAAGCACGCGCAGGTAGATCTCGCGCAGCGGCTCGATCGCGGCGAGGTCGACGTGCTCGTTCAGCTTGTGGATCGAGGCGGTCACCGGCCCGAACTCGACCACTTCAGGGCAGAGCTCGGCGATGAAGCGGCCGTCGGATGTCCCGCCCGTGGTGCTGATGTCGGGCGCCGCACCAGTGACTTCGCGGATCGCGGCGCTCAGGGTCTCGACCAGCTTGCCGCGCGGCGTGAGATAAGGCGTGCCGGAGAGCGACCATTCGAGTTCGTAATCGAGCCCGTGACGATCGAGCACGGAGCGAACGCGCTGCTTGAGCTCGTCGGGCGAGCTCGCCGTGGAAAAGCGGAAATTGAACATCACCTCGACCTCGCCCGGGATGACGTTGGCCGCCCCGGTGCCGCCGTGGATATTGGAGATCTGCCAGGTGGTCGGCGGAAAGTATTCGTTGCCCCGGTCCCACTCGGCCGCGGCGAGCTCGGCGAGCGCGGGGGCGGCGAGATGAACGGGGTTTTTCGCCAGATGCGGATACGCGATGTGGCCTTGCACGCCCTTGACGCGCAACGTGCCTGAAAGCGAGCCCCTCCGGCCGTTCTTGATCGTGTCACCCAGCTTCGAGACGCAGGTCGGCTCGCCGACGAGGCAGTAATCGATGCGCTCGCCGCGGCTCTTCAGGAGCTCGACCACCTTCGCCGTGCCGTTCACGGCCGGGCCTTCCTCGTCGGAAGTGATCAGTAGGGCGACCGAACCCTTGTGGGAAGGGTGCTTCGCGACGAAGTGCTCGACGGCCACGACGAAGGCGGCGATCGAGGTCTTCATGTCGGCGGCGCCCCGTCCGAAGAGCTTTCCTTCGCGCTCGGTCGGCGCAAAAGGATCGGTGTGCCATTTGTCGAGCGGGCCGGGGGGCACCACGTCGGTGTGGCCGACGAAGCACAGAAGGGGACGGGCGTCGCCTCGCCGCGCCCAGAGATTGGCGACCTCGCCGCTCCGGACCTGCTGGGTCGCGAATCCGAGCCGCGCAAGACGCGCAGCGAGCAGTTCCTGGCAACCGCCGTCCTCGGGCGTGATCGAGCGGCGGGCGATCAGCTCGCGCGCAAGTTTGAGCGTGGTGGCCGTCTCAGCGGCCGGCATGGCGAGCTTCGGCGAAACCGTCCCGGCGGAGCGGAACGCGGTGGACCCTGATTCCCCGCATCAATGGTATGAGCGCTAGGTCTCGCTCATGTCGAGCTTGAACTCGCTGAATGGTGCGCTGGTGGTGAGCGCCGCGGGTTTTGCGTCCGGTTTTCTTTCCTTGCCCCCCGCTATATCGGCGCCGGCCTGGGTGTTGTTGATGAGCCACAGCAGGTTGTTGGGGGAGTCGGCGTTGGC
>VBDM01000225.1 GCA_005881355.1 Betaproteobacteria bacterium | reverse complement strand
GCCTCGCCGACATGATCAAGGGCAAGGGCGGGCGCTTCCGCCAGAACCTGCTCGGCAAGCGCGTCGACTATTCGGGCCGCTCGGTGATCGTGGTGGGCCCGCAGCTGAAGCTGCACCAGTGCGGACTGCCGAAGAAGATGGCGCTGGAGCTCTTCAAGCCCTTCATCTTCAACAAGCTCGAGATGCAGGGCATCGCCACGACCATCAAGGCGGCGAAGCGCGAGGTCGAGGCCGAGACTCCCGTCGTGTGGGACATCCTCGAAGAAGTGATCCGCGAGCACCCGGTGATGCTGAACCGCGCGCCGACCCTGCACCGCCTCGGCATCCAGGCCTTCGAGCCCGTGCTGATCGAGGGCAAGGCGATCCAGCTGCACCCGCTGGTGTGCGCGGCGTTCAACGCCGACTTCGACGGCGACCAGATGGCCGTGCACGTGCCGCTGTCGCTCGAAGCGCAAATGGAGGCGAGGACGCTGATGCTCGCCTCGAACAACATCCTTTCGCCCGCGAACGGCGACCCGATCATCGTTCCCTCGCAGGACATCGTGCTGGGGCTCTACTACGCCACGCGCGAGCGCATCAACGCGAAGGGCGAAGCCATGGTTTTCGCCGACGTGACCGAAGTGGCGCGCGCCTATGATTCGGGCCAGATCGAGCTGCATGCGGGGGTAACCGTGCGCATCCGCGAGGCCGATTTCGGCCCGAACGGAGAGAAAGTCGAAAAGCTCACCCGTTACCGCACCACCGTCGGGCGCACCCTGCTCTCGGAAATCCTGCCGGTGGGGCTGCCCTTCGAGCTCATCAACAAGGCGCTCAAGAAAAAGGAAATCTCCCGGCTCATCAACGCGGCGTTCCGCCGCTGCGGGCTGCGTGAAACGGTGATCTTCGCCGATAGACTGATGCAAGCGGGCTTCACCATCGCCACCCGCGCCGGCATCTCGATTTGCGTGGACGATATGCTGGTGCCCGCGCAGAAGCACGATCTCATCGCGGCGGCCGAAGGCGAAGTGAAGGAAATCGAGTCCCAGTACACGTCGGGCCTCGTGACTGTCGGGGAGCGCTACAACAAGGTGCGCCGGCGACCAGGTGGGCAAGGCGATGATGGATCAGCTCTCCACCGAGGACGTGACCGACCGCAAGGGCAAGCAGGCCAAGCAGGAGTCTTTCAACTCGATCTACATGATGGCCGACTCGGGCGCGCGCGGCTCGGCGGCCCAGATCCGCCAGCTCGCCGGCATGCGCGGCCTGATGGCCAAGCCCGACGGCTCGATCATCGAGACGCCGATCACCGCGAATTTCCGCGAGGGGCTGAACGTGCTGCAGTACTTCATCTCGACTCACGGGGCGCGCAAGGGCCTCGCCGACACTGCCTTGAAGACGGCGAACTCGGGCTATCTCACGCGGCGCCTGGTGGACGTGACCCAGGATCTCGTGGTCACCGAAGACGACTGCGGGACGACCAACGGTGTCGCCATGAAGGCGCTGGTCGAAGGGGGCGAAGTGGTCGAGGCGCTGAGGGAGCGCATCCTCGGCCGCGTCACTGCTTCCGACGTGCTCCACCCGGAAACCCAGGAGGTGCTCTACAACGCCGGGACGCTCTTGAACGAGGACGAAGTCGAGAACATCGAGGCGCTCGGCATCGACGAGGTGCGCGTTCGCACCCCGCTCACCTGCGACACGCGCTGGGGCCTTTGCGCCCACTGCTACGGGCGCGATCTCGCGAGAGGGTCGCTCGTCAACGTCGGGGAGGCGATCGGCGTGATCGCCGCGCAATCGATCGGGGAGCCCGGCACGCAGCTCACCATGCGCACCTTCCACATCGGCGGAGCGGCCTCGCGCGCCGCGGTGGCGAGCCAGGTCGAGGCGAAATCGAACGGCACCGTGCGCTTCACCCCGCAGATACGCTATGTCACCAATCCCAAGGGCGAGAAAGCGGTGATCTCCCGGACCGGAGAGGTGCTCGTCACCGACGACAACGGCCGCGATCGCGAGCGTCACAAGGTGCCCTACGGCGCGACGCTGCTCGCCGCCGACGGCAAGCCCGTCAAGGCGGGGCAGACGCTCGCCTCGTGGGACCCGCACACCCGCCCGATCATCACCGAGTACGGCGGCATCGTGCGCTTCGAGCATATCGAGGAGGGAGTCACCGTCGCCAAGCAGATCGACGAGGTGACCGGGCTCTCCACGCTCGTTGTCATCGATCCCAAGCGCCGCGCCGCGGCGGGGAAGGGCTTGCGTCCGCAGGTGAGGCTGCTGAACGAGTCGGGCGAGGAGATCCGGATCGCGGGCACCGACCATCCGATCACCATCACTTTCCAGGTCGGATCTCTCATCACGGTGAAGGACGGCCAGCAAGTGCAGGTGGGCGAAGTGCTCGCTCGCGTCCCGCAAGAGACCTCCAAGACCCGCGACATCACGGGCGGTTTGCCGCGCGTGGCGGAGCTCTTCGAGGCGCGGAGCCCGAAGGATGCGGGAGTCCTAGCGGAGATCACCGGGACGGTGTCGTTCGGCAAGGACACCAAGGGCAAGCAGCGCCTGGTCATCACGGACCTGGAGGGGGTTTCGCACGAGTACCTGATCCCGAAGGACAAGCACGTCATGGCGCACGACGGGCAGGTCGTCAACAAGGGCGAGATCATCGTCGACGGCCCGGTCGATCCGCACGACATCCTGCGCCTGCAGGGCGTCGAGGCGCTCGCGCGCTACATCACCGACGAAGTGCAGGACGTGTATCGCCTGCAGGGCGTGAGGATCAACGACAAGCACATCGAGGTCATCGTGCGGCAGATGCTCCGGCGCATCCAGGTGGAGGACGCGGGCGACACCCGTTTCATCCCGGGCGAGCAGGTGGAGCGCGCGGACGTGCTCGAGGAAAACGAGAAGGTGCAGGCCGAGGGCAAGAAGCCGGCGACTTACAGCTACATGCTGCTCGGCATCACCAAGGCGTCGCTGTCGACCGACTCGTTCATCTCCGCCGCCTCCTTCCAGGAGACCACGCGAGTGCTTACCGAGGCCGCGATCATGGGCAAGAAAGACGACTTGCGCGGTCTCAAGGAGAACGTCATCGTGGGCCGGCTCATCCCGGCCGGGACGGGCCTTGCCTACCATGCCGCGCGCAAGAACGCGCCGCCGCCCGCGCAGCTCTTCGAGGAAGGCACGCCCGCCGCCGAGGCGGAAACGCCGAAGCACACAGAGAACGCCTGAGCCCGACGCCATGCCTGCGGGCGGAAGACTTCTGCGGGCGCTGTGCGCGCTGCCCTTGGCGGCGGGGATGGCGCTCGCGGCACGGCCTGCACCGGCGCAGGCGCCCGACGCCTGGCCGAACAAGCCGGTGCGGCTCATTCTCCCGTTCCCGCCCGGCGGTGGCACGGACATCCTCGGCCGTCTTATCGCGGAGCGGCTGACCGCGAGCCTCGGCCAGCCGGTGGTGACGGAGAATCGCGGCGGGGCGGGCGGTAACGTCGGGGCCGAGGCGGCAGCCAGGTCCGCGCCCGACGGTTATACGATCGTGCTGGTCGCGCCTTCGCTCGCGATCAGCCCGAGCCTGTATTCGAAGCTCAGTTACGATCCGGTGAGGGACTTCGCGCCGGTGAGCCTGGTCGCCACCGTCCCGAACGTCATCATCACCCACCCTTCAGTGCCCGCGAATACGCTCGCGGAATTCATCCGGCTCGCGAAGACCAAGCCCGGAGGCATGAATTTCGGCTCGGGAGGCAGTGGGACTTCCAACCATCTTGCCGGGGAGCTCTTCAATATCGTCGCTGGAGTGAAACTGGTGCACGTGCCGTACAAGGGCGTGAACCTCGCGATGAACGACGTCCTTTCAGGCCAGATCCATTTCGTGGTCATCGGCATTCCGGCGGCGGCGCCGCACATCAAGGCGGGGAAACTGCGTGCGCTTGCATTGGTGGCGCCGCAGCGCTCGGCCGCGCTGCCCGAGGTGCCGACCGTCGCCGAGGCGGGGCTGCGCGATTTCGAAGTCACGACCTGGTACGGCATCCTGGCCCCAGCCGGTGCCCCGCGACCCATCGTTACGCGGCTCAACGCCGAGATCGCGCGCACCATGCACTCCCCAGAGCTCAAGGACCGCCTTGCCGCGATGGGGACCGACCCGGTGACCAGCACGCCCGAGGAGTTCGCCGACCTGATCACGCGCGAGATAGCGAAGTGGGGAAAGGTCGTGCGCGAGGCAGGGTTGAAAGCGGACTGACGCGCAACCCGATCGCGCGCGCAGCAGTGAGTCTACTGCTTTGAAAGCTCGATGCGCTGCCGCAGCAGCTCCGCGAACTCGCCGCTGGGAATGGGCTTGCTGAAAAAGTAGCCCTGCATCTCGTCGCAGGCGTGATCGTGGAGGAAGGTCTGCTGCTCGGCCGTCTCGACCCCTTCGGCGACCACGGTAAGGTTGAGGCTCTTGCCCATGGCGATGATCGCCTCGGTGATCGCCTTGTCCTCCAAGTCCTGTGGCAGGTCGCGGATGAAGGATCGGTCCACCTTGAGCGTGTCGATCGGGAAGCGCTTGAGGTGCGTGAGCGACGAGTAGCCGACTCCGAAGTCGTCGATGACCAGCCGCACACCCATCTTCTTGATTTCGGCGAGCACCCTCCCGGCGCGCTCGGTGTTCT
>VBDM01000021.1 GCA_005881355.1 Betaproteobacteria bacterium | reverse complement strand
TGCGTCGGCGGGACGATGCTCGGGACGGCGCTCGCCGTGACGGCGGCGAAGGGCGAGGCGCGCGTCGAGAGCGCGACTTTCCTTGCCTCGATGCTCGACTTCTCCGACACCGGCGAGATCGGCCTCTTCATCGACGAGCCGAGCGTGATGCAGCGCGAGGCCTCCATCGGCAAGGGCGGCGTCATGCCCGGGCGCGATCTCGCGCTCGTGTTCTCGGCGCTCCGCGCGAACGAACTCGTCTGGTCGTATGTGGTGAACAACTACCTCATGGGAAGGTCGCCCGAGGCCTTCGACCTGCTCTACTGGAACGCGGATTCCACGAACCTTCCCGGTCCGATGTACTGCTGGTACGTGCGCAACACCTATCTCGAGAACAAATTGCGCGAGCCGGGCCGGGTGTCGACGATGGGTGTGCCGGTGGACCTTGGCAGGGTCGTCGTTCCTGCCTACGTGCTCGCCACGCGCGAGGACCACATCGTGCCTTGGCGCACGGCGTACCGCACGACGCAGCTGCTCAACAGCGACATGCGTTTCGTGCTCGGGGCGAGCGGCCACGTCGCCGGGATCGTCAACCCCGCCTCGAAAAACAAGCGCAGCTACTGGACAGGCGGGAAGCCAACCGGCGACCCGGAGTCGTGGCTTGCCGCCGCAACGGAAACGCCGGGAAGCTGGTGGACCGACTGGAGCGCGTGGCTCGAACGCTTTGGCGGCGAGCGCGTGAAAGCGCACGCGCGCCTAGGCAATGCCAAGTACGAACCGATCGAGCCAGCGCCCGGGCGTTACGTCAAGCATCGCGTGGCATAGCCCACCGGCTGGGACTTCGGGCCCGCGGGGAGCGTGCCGAACTTGATTGAGAGGTAATCGAACCATGACTACCGCGACAGCTGCCACGATAGCTCACACGGACGCGGAACCTTCGCAGGACGCAGGCGCTCCCGTCAAGCGGCGTATCGCCTTCGTGAGCGGAGGCATGGGCGGAATCGGCACGGCGGTGTGCCGGCGCCTGTCGAGAAACGGCGCGAAAGTGGTGGCGGGCTGCCTTCCCGGCTACGACAGGAAGGACGACTGGCTCGCGGAGATGCGCAGCGAAGGCATGCAGGTCTACGCGGCCGAGGGCGACGTGGACGACTACGAGTCCTGCGCCGACATGTTCTACCAGATCGGCTCGGTGATCGGTCCCGTGGACATCCTCGTCAACAACGCCGGCATCACTCGCGACGGCGTCTTCAAGCGAATGTCGCCGGCCGACTGGTACGCGGTGATCAACACCAACTTGAACAGCGTCTTCAACGTCACTCGCCAGGTGATCGAGGGCATGATGGAGCGCGGCTGGGGCCGCATCATCAACATCTCCTCGGTCAACGCACTCAAAGGCCAGTTCGGCCAGACCAACTACTCGGCGGCCAAAGCGGGCATGCACGGATTCTCGAAGGCACTCGCGCAGGAAGTGGTGAAAAAGGGCGTGACCGTGAACACCGTGTCGCCTGGCTACGTCGAGACCGACATGGTGCGGGCGATGAAGCCGGAAGTCCTGAATTCGATCGTCGAGCAGATTCCCATGGGTCGGCTAGGGCGGCCCGAAGAGATCGCGGGCCTCGTCGCGTACCTCGCCTCCGAGGAGGCGGGGTACATCACCGGCGCGAATATCTCGATCAACGGCGGGCTTCACATGAGCTGACGGCCATGAGTTTGGTGCAATAATCCCGGAGCATAATCGGGGACGGCACCAAGTCCGGAACGCGAGGGGGACTCATGGAGAAACGGCTAGCGCTCATCACGGGCGGCATGGGAGGGCTGGGTGAAACGGTAAGCACCAAGATGGCGGACGCGGGATACCGCGTGGCGATCACCTACTCGCCCTCGAACAAGACCGCCGCCCAGTGGACTGCGCAGATGAAATCGCGCGGGTACGAGTTCCGCGCCTATCCCTGCGATGTCGCCGACTTCGAATCGTGCAAGATCTGCGTGGGGAGCGTGACCCGGGACCTCGGCCCGGTGGACATCCTCGTCAACAACGCCGGGATCACCCGCGACATGACGTTCAGGAAGATGACCAAAGGCGACTGGGACGCGGTCCTGCACACCAATCTCGACTCGGTGTTCAACATGACCAAGCAGGTCTGCGACGGCATGGTCGACCGCGGCTGGGGGCGGGTGATCAACGTGTCCTCAGTGAACGGCTCGAAAGGCGCATTCGGGCAGACCAACTACTCCGCGGCGAAGGCCGGCATGCACGGCTTCACCAAGTCGCTTGCGCTCGAAGTGGCGAAGAAGGGCGTCACGGTCAACACCATCTCGCCCGGCTACATCGGCACGAGGATGGTGACCGCGATCCCTAAGGAAATCCTCGACTCGAAGATCCTGCCCCAGATTCCGCTGGGCCGGCTCGGCAGGCCGGAAGAAGTCGCCGGCCTGATCATCTACCTCTGCTCGGAGGAGGCGGCCTTCGTCAACGGCGCCAACATCGCCATCAACGGGGGGCAGCACATGGCGTAGCGAGTTCCAGTATCATGTGGCGCTGCAGCACCCGCGTTTTACATTGAGGCAAGGTCTTCCCCATGGTCGAACCCGCCCGGCTGATCAAGAAGTACCCCAACCGCCGCCTCTACGACACCAGGACGAGCACCTATATCACGCTCGCCGACGTCAAGAAGCTCGTGCTGCAGGGCGAGGAATTCCAGGTTGTGGACGCCAAGACCAGCGAAGACCTGACGCGATCGATCCTGCTGCAGATCATCCTCGAAGAGGAAAGCGCCGGGACGCCGATGTTTTCCTCGGACGTTCTGACGCAGTTCATCCGCTCCTACGGCAACGCGATGCAGGGAATGCTCGGAGCCTACCTCGAGCGCAACATGCAGTTGTTCGGCGAGATCCAGAAGCGCATGACAGAACAGTCGCAGAAGCTCTACGGGGAGCCCGCCAAATTCAACGAGGAGCTGTGGAAGCAGTTCATGAGCTTCCAGGGCCCCGCCATGCAGAGCCTCGTCTCGGCGTACATGGAGCAGAGCCGAAACATGTTCCTGCAGATGCAGGAGCAGCTGCAGAACCAGACGCGCAACATGTTCTCCGGCTTCCCCTTCCCGGGCTTCCCCGGCGCGCCCGGATTCGGCGCGCAGCCCGGCGGCGCGCAGAAACCGGAAGACGGCAAGGCGCCGGGCGACGAGAAGAAGAGCTGAGGCCCGGCATACAGGCTCCCGTGGCTGCACCACCCAAAGTAGGATTCGTTTCCCTCGGCTGTCCCAAAGCGCTGGTCGATTCCGAAGGCATCCTCACGCGCCTGCGCGCGGAGGGCTATGCGATTTCGCCCTCGTACGACGGCGCCGACCTCGTCGTCGTCAACACCTGCGGCTTCATCGAGTCGGCGGTGCAGGAGTCGCTCGAAGCCATCGGCGAGGCGCTCGCGGAGAACGGCCGCGTCATCGTCACCGGCTGCCTGGGCGCCAAGGGCGACGTGGTTCGCAAGGCGCACCCGAAAGTGCTCGCGGTGACCGGCCCGCACGCACTCGAAGAAGTGATGACGGCGGTGCACGAGCATCTGCCCAAGCCCCACGACCCGTTCACCGATCTTGTGCCACCGCAGGGAATCAAGCTCACACCGCGGCACTACGCCTACCTCAAGATCTCGGAAGGCTGCAATCACCGCTGCACTTTCTGCATCATCCCGTCCCTGCGCGGCGATCTCGCGAGCCGGCCGATCGGCGAGGTCATGCGGGAAGCGGAAAACCTCGTCGAGGCGGGCGTTAAGGAGCTGCTCGTGATCTCACAGGACACGAGCGCCTACGGCGTGGATCTAAATTACCGCACCGGATTCTGGGATGGGCGGCCGCTCAGGACCCGCATGGCCGATCTCGCGGTGGCTCTGAGCGAACTCGGCGTGTGGGTGCGGCTGCATTACGTTTATCCGTATCCCCACGTGGACGAGGTGATTCCGCTCATGGCGGAGGGGAGGATACTTCCCTATATCGACGTCCCGTTCCAGCACGCGAGCCGCAGGATCCTGAAGCTCATGAAGCGCCCCGCGAGCGGCGAGGACAACCTGGAGCGCATCCGCGCCTGGCGCAAGATCTGCCCCGACATAACGATCCGCAGCACCTTCATCGCGGGCTTCCCGGGCGAGACCGAGGACGAGTTCCGGGAGCTGCTCGAATTCCTGGAGGAAGCCGAGCTCGACCGCGTCGGCTGCTTCGCCTATTCGCCGGTCGAGGGCGCCAAGGCGAACGAGCTGCCTGGTGCGCTTCCCGGCGAAGTGCGCGAAGAACGCCGTGCGCGGCTGATGCGGCTCCAGGAAAAAATCAGCGCGCGGCGTCTGAAGCGCAAGGTCGGGAAGACTCTCAGAGTATTGGTGGACGAAGCGAAGCCTGAGGGTGCTCGGGCACGCTCTGCCGCCGACGCCCCGGAAATCGACGGCGTCGTACACATCGAGGGCGTGGGCAAACTCGCTCCGGGCGACTGGGCGCAAGTGAAGGTGTTCCGTTCCGATACCCACGACCTGTTCGCGCGAGCCGTCGCTTCCCGGCGGCTCGCGGCATGATCGAAGGAGCATTCCATGGCACAGCGTGAAGTGGTGGTGGCGAGCGGCGCGCGCACCGCGATCGGCGACTATGGCGGCTCGCTCAAGGACATCGCGCCGACCGCGCTCGGCGCAATCTGCGCGCGAGAGGCCGTTTCGCGGGCGAAGATCGATCCGGCGACGGTGGGCCACGTCGTCTTCGGGAGCGTCATCCACGGCGAGGCGAAGGACATGTACTTCTCGCGCGTCGCCGCGATAGAGGGTGGAATGCCGGTCGGGACGCCCTGCCTCACCGTGAACCGCCTGTGCGGCAGCGGCCTGCAGGCGATCGTCTCCGCCTCGCAGCACATCCTGCTCGGGGACACCGACGTCGCGATCGGCGCGGGCGCGGAGAGCATGAGCCGCGCCGCGTACTTCCTGCCCGCCGCGCGCTGGGGCCAGCGCATGGGGGACTCGACGGTGATCGACGCGATGACCGCGGCGCTGCACGACCCGTTCGGCCACGGCCACATGGGGGTCACCGCGGAGAACATCGCGGCGAAATACGGCATCACCCGCGACGAGCAGGATGCGTTTGCGCTCGAGAGCCACAGGCGCGCGGCGAGGGCGCTCGACGCCGGGCACTTCAGGAGCCAGATCGTCCCGGTCGAAGTGAAGTCGAAAAAAGGCCCGGCGCAGTTCGATACCGACGAACACGTCCGGAACGACGCCACGCTTGCAGATCTGCAGAGGCTCAAGACGGTGTTCAAGAAAGACGGCACGGTGACGGCGGGCAATGCCTCCGGCATCAACGACGCGGCGGCCGCGGTGGTGCTCATGGAAAAGTCCGCGGCGCAGAGGCAGGGCGCGAAGCCGCTGGCGCGCCTCGTGGCGTACTCCCACGCCGCCGTGGAGCCGCAACTGATGGGCCTGGGGCCGATCCCCGCCGTGAAGCGCGTCTTCGAGAAGTCGGGCCTGAAACCCGCCGACATGGACGTTGTCGAGTCGAACGAAGCGTTCGCGGTGCAGGCGATGGCCGTGACGCGCGATCTCGGTCTCGATCCCGCCAAGGTCAACCCCAACGGCGGGGCGGTCGCGCTCGGGCATCCGATCGGCGCGACCGGCTGCATCCTCACCGTGAAGGCGATCTACGAGCTGCACCGCACGCAAAAGCGTTACGCCTTGGTCACGATGTGCATCGGCGGCGGGCAGGGGATCGCCGCGATCTTCGAGCGGATGTGATCCAGATCCCGGCCTTTGGCTTGAGCTAGATCCGTGCCGCGCCAACGCAAAATAGGATTCGCGCTCGGCGCGGGCTCCGCGCGCGGCTGGGCGCATATCGGCGTGCTGCGCGCGCTGAGCGACGAAGGCGTCAAGCCGGATCTGATCGCCGGGAGTTCGGTCGGCGCGCTGGTCGGCGCGGCGTTTGCGGCCGGCCGGCTCGATCAGCTGGAAACCTGGGCGCTCGCCCTCGACTGGAAGAGCCTGCTCGGGCTGCTCGACATCCGCCTGCGCGGCGGCCTCATCAAGGGCGAGCGCGTCGCCGACTTCTTTCGAGAGCAGTTCGTCGAGAGGGAGTTTTCCGAGCTCGCCATCCCGTTCGCCGCGGTGGCGACCGACGTCGCCTCCGGCCAGGAGATCTGGCTACGCGAGGGCAGGGTCTCGGACGCCGTGCGCGCTTCGATCGCGGTGCCGGGGCTGTTCCGGCCGGTGCTGCGCGAGGGCCGCCATCTGGTCGACGGCGGCGTGGTCAATCCCGTGCCCGTGTCGCTCGCCCGGGCGATGGGCGCGGACATCGTCATCGCCGTGGACGTCGGCTCCGACATCGTCGGGCGCCACGCGCGCAAGAACCGCGAGGAGTGGGCAACGCGGACGGGGCGGCACCCGCTCTTCGGCAAGCTCTTCCCGGGCCGCGGAGATGCTCCGGCCGAAGAGGACGGAACCGGGGCGCCGCCTTCGATGCTGCAGGCGCTGATGGGCTCGATCGACGTCATGCAGGTCCGGATCTCGCGCAGCCGTCTCGCCGGCGAGCCGCCCGACGTGCTGCTCACGCCGCGGCTCGCGCACCTGAGCTCGCTCGACTACCACCGCGCGGAGATCGCGATCGCCGAAGGGCGCGAAGCGGTCGCGCGCATGCTGCCCGCGATACGCGACGCGGTGTCGGCTTAAGCGCCCTGCACGTGGCGAACGAAGCCTTCGATTCCGCGCAGCAGCATCTCCACCGCGATCGCGGTCAGCAGCAGCCCCATCAGCCTCTCGAACGCCTCGAGCACTCGCTCGCCCAGCCACCTGCTGATGCGCTCGGCGAAGATCAGAACCACGAATGAAACCGCTATCGCCACGGTTATCGCCGCAAGCCACTCCGGCAGCCGCTGGGGCGCACGCGACACGAGCAGCACCACGGTGGCGATCGCGGCGGGTCCCGCGATCGCGGGGATCGCGAGCGGCACGATGAGCGGCTCGCCCGCGGGCGTGTCGCCGAAAACGCCCTCGCGGCTGCGGAAGATCATGCGCAGCGCGATCAGGAACAGGATCATGCCGCCGGCGAGATTGAGCGAACGCTCGGACAGCCCGAAGAGATCGAGAAGCGTCCTGCCGAACACCACGAATACGAGCAGCACGGCGAGCGCGATCGCGCACTCGCGCGCGATCACCCGGACGCGGCGCGCGGGCTTGACGTGCCGCAGCAGCGATACGAACAGCGGGATGTTGCCGATCGGATCGGTGACCAGCAGCAGGATGACCACCGCGGAGGCGAAGGAAATGTCCATGAAGGCGTTTTCCGGACGTTATCCTAGCCGATCGCGAGCGCGACGACTCCGAGAGCCATCGCCGCGGCGGCGGCGATGCGGCGCGGGACGTCGCCTTCGCGCAGCCAATGCGCTCCCATCAGAGCGCCGAACAGGATGCTGATCTCGCGAGCCGGCGCGACGTAGCTGACCGGCGTGAACACCATCGCGGTCAGCACGAGGATGTAGGAGAGCGGGCAGAGCAGGGCGACCAGGATCACCGCCTTCTTCTGCCGGGTCCAGGCGGCCTTGATCTCCGCGCGGCGCCTGAGAGCGAGCGGCGCCATCACGATCACCCGGCCGAGGTTCGCTCCCCAGTCCTGGAGGATGGGCGGAATCAGGAAGGCGCTGACCGCCTGTTTATCGACGACTGTATACGATGCGATCATGCAGCCGGTGAGCAGGGCGAAAGCGACGCCGCGCATGGCGCCCGCCTCGCGCAGCTTCGTCGGGCTCGCCGCGAGAAAGAATGCGCCGCCCACGACGAGCGCTGCGCCGCACATCGCGACGATGCCGGGCCGCTCGCCCAGCATGGCGATTGCGAAGAGCACCGTGAGGAAAGGGCCCGTCGCGCGGGCGAGCGGGTAGACGACCGAGAGATCGCCGTATCGGTAGCCGCGGTCGAGCAGCAGGTAATAGGCGGTGTGCAGCACGGCGCTTGCGAAGATGAAGGCGAGCGCTGCGGCGGTGAACTCGAAATGCTGGACGATGACGACGCCGACCGCGAGGGGAGCGTAGAGGAGGGAGGACAGCGCGGCGAACGCCCAGACGAACCCGATTCCGCCGCCGCTTTTCTTGAGAAGATAGTTCCAGCTTGCGTGCACCAGCGCGGCGCCCAGCACCAGGGAGATCGCAAGGCCGGTCATGCCGCGATTCTATTCCGCGGCGCGCGATGCCGGGCACGCGCTTCGTTTGCGGCGAGCGGGCGAAAAAAAACGCGGGCGATCGCCCGCGTTTCTGCGGCTGCGGGCCGGTTCAGCCCCGCGCCTGGATCACTCCGTTGATGACCTTCACCTTGTCGCCGATTCTCCAGCTCGGCGGCGTGGGCTGGGTGAACATGCCCTTGGTGCCGTCCTCGTAGCGGACGAAGATCTGGTATTCCTTCGTCGTTTTCGCGTTCTTCTCGATCTGATTCCCGGCGAGGCCGCCGCCCAAGGCGCCCAGCACGGTCGCAACGTCCTTGCCGCGGCCGCCGCCGATCTGGTGACCGATCACCCCGCCGACCACCGCGCCGCCGACTGCGCCGCCGCCGGAAGTCTGGCCCGCCTTTTCGACCTCACGCACTTCTTCGATCACGGCGCATTCTTTGCAAATTGCGGCGACTTGAACCGGCGGGGGCGGAGGAATCATGGCCGGGTGCCGATCGGATCTCGCGACGGGCTTGGGCTTCACCGCGGGCTTTTGCTCGGCCAGCTTCGCGGGCTCGGACTGCGCGGGCGCCTGGGCAGTCGCGGCGCCGCCGACCGAGGTCGGAATCCAGCCGAAAACGGCCGCGATTCCCACGAGGCTGAAAAGCGTCACCGCAATGGCGGCGGTGATGACAAGGGGATGGTAGTGACGTGCAGCTTGCGCTTCCATATGCGTCTCCTGTCGTCTTGTTGCTGAGTGTGAAGCTTACCCGCACTAACGCATGAGGCGCCAGACCGTTGATGTAAAAGATTGTTGCAGTGCGTTACGCTTCCGCGCGCAGGTGCGGGAACAGCAGCACGTCGCGGATGCTGGGGCTGTCGGTGAAGAGCATCACCAGGCGATCTATGCCGATCCCTTCGCCCGCCGCGGGCGGCAGGCCGTATTCGAGCGCGCGTATGTAGTCGGCGTCGTAGTACATGGCTTCTTCGTTGCCGCCCGCCTTGGCTTTCGCCTGCTCCTTGAAGCGCGCGTCCTGGTCTTCCGGATCGTTCAACTCGGAAAATCCGTTGGCGATCTCGCGCCCGGCGATGTAGAGCTCGAAGCGCTCGACGACCTCCGGATTCGCGTCGCTGCGCCGCGCGAGCGGCGACACTTCGGCGGGATAGTCCACGATGAAGGTCGGCTGGATGAGCTGCTGCTCGGCGGTCGCCTCGAATAGTGCAAGCTGCAGCGCGCCGAGACCGGCGTTCGCGTGCGGCTCGACGCCGCGCTTTTTCAGCGCGGCGATGAGCGCCTCGCGGCTGCCGAGCTCGCGCTCGCCGGTCTCAGGATGGAACTTGCGGATCGCCTGGAGGACACTGAGCTGCTCGAAAGGCCCGGCAAGGTCCACCGTGTGCTCCCCGTAGCGCATCTGCAGGGTACCAAGCACCTTCCGGGCGACCTCGCGCAGGAGCTCCTGCGTGAGCTCCATGAGGTGGCGGTAGTCGCGGTAGGCCTCGTAGAACTCGAGCATGGTGAACTCGGGATTGTGCCGGGTCGAGATGCCCTCGTTCCTGAAATTGCGGTTGATCTCGAACACTTTCTCGAATCCGCCGACCACCAGGCGTTTGAGATAGAGCTCGGGCGCTACGCGCAGGAAGAGCTCCATGTCGAGAGCGTTGTGATGTGTCTTGAACGGCCTGGCGTTCGCGCCGCCGGGGATCGGTTGCATCATCGGGGTCTCGACCTCGAGGAAACCCTTGCCCGTCATGAACTCGCGGATCGCCTGCACGACGCGGCTGCGGGTGTGGAACACCGCGCGCGTCTCCTCGCTCATTATGAGATCCACGTAGCGCTGGCGGTATTTCGCTTCCTGGTCGGCGAGCCCGTGGAATTTTTCGGGCAGCGGCCGCAGCGCCTTCGCGAGCAGCCGCAGCTCGGCGACCTTCACCGAAAGCTCGCCGGTCTTGGTCTTGAAGAGGGTTCCGCGCGCGCCGACGATGTCGCCGAGGTCGTAGTGCTTGAACGCGTCGTAGGCGGCTTCGCCGACGACGTCGAGCGTCACGTAGAGCTGGATCCGGCCGCTCATGTCCTGGAGCGTGGCGAAGCTCGCCTTTCCCATGACGCGCTTGAGCATCATGCGCCCGGCGACCGTCGCCTTTACGGTCTTGGGCTCGATCTCCTCGTTGGATTTTCCGCCCCAGGCCCGGTGCAGGTCGGCAGCGAGATGCTCGCGGCGAAAGTCGTTCGGAAAGGCGGCGCCGCGCTTGCGCAGCTCGGCAAGCTTCGCGCGCCGCTCGGCGATGATCTGGTTTTCGTCTTGGGGTGCCGGCTGATCCGCCATGATCGCGGCTAGACGCCCTGCTTCAGGCTCGCGCTGATGAAATCGTCCAGATCGCCGTCGAGGACTCTCTGCGTATTGCCGATCTCCACGCCGGTGCGCAGGTCCTTGATGCGCGACTGGTCGAGGACGTAGCTGCGGATCTGGTGTCCCCACTCGATGTCGGTCTTGCCTGCCGCGAGCTTGTCGCGCTCGGCCTGGAGCTTGCGCAGCTCCAGCTCGTACAGCCGCGATTTCAGCATCGCCATGGCTTCGGCGCGGTTGCGGTGCTGCGAGCGGTCATTCTGGCACTGTACCACGATGCCCGTCGGCAAATGCGTGATGCGCACTGCAGAATCGGTCTTGTTGACGTGCTGTCCACCCGCGCCGGACGCGCGATAGGTGTCGATGCGCAGCTCCGCGGGATTCACCTCGACCTCGATGTTCTCGTCCACCTCGGGATAGACGAACACGCTCGCGAACGAAGTATGGCGCCGCGCGTTCGAGTCGAACGGCGACTTGCGCACCAGGCGATGCACGCCGCTCTCGGTGCGCAGGTGCCCGTAGGCGTAGCTTCCGGTGATCTTGAGCGAAGCGCTCTTGATGCCGGCGACCTCGCCCGACGACTCCTCGAGCACCTCCATGCGGTAGCCCTTGCGGTCGCAGTACTTGGCGTACATGCGCTCGAGCATCTGCGCCCAGTCCTGCGCCTCGGTGCCCCCCGACCCCGACTGGATGTCCATGAAGCAGTTGTTGGGGTCGAGCGGATCGGAGAACATGCGCCGGAACTCGAGGTCGCCGACCTCTTTTTCCACCTCCGCGACGTCGGCCGCGACCGCGACGAGCGTCGCGTCGTCGTTTTCCGCGCGCGCCATCTCGAAGAGCTCTCGCGCATCGCGCAGGCGCGAGTCGATCGAGGCGAGCCCCGAGACGGTCGCGTCGAGCGATTTCTTTTCCCGGCCGAGATCCTGCGCGCGCTTGGGATCGCTCCAGACCTTGGGATCGGTCAGGAGCGTTTCGACTTCCGTCAGGCGTTTTTGCTTGCCGTCGAAGTCAAAGATACCTCCGCAACTCTGCCGACCGCTTGTCCAGGTCTGAGAGCGTAGAGGCGATTTGATTGATGCGTTCGGTTTCCATGAAGGCGCGATTTTACAGCAAGGACGTTCGGGCGGACTCGCCGCTGAAGCGCGCTTCGACCCTCGGCACCCGACGTGTCGATCCGCGAAGGCCCCTATTGGCCGTGGCTATCCGGTGGCACGAGTTTGGGAAACGGGGGGTGGGCGGTCCGGCGCTGATCTACCGCCTCGCGGACGCGCCGCTCGATTTCCTCGCCGCCGAGCTCGGAGCGGTAGGCCTTGTCGCCGTCCCAGCTTCTGGCGGAAATTGCTTCATGGTCGATGCGGGCGCGCTCGCGCTCCGCTTTGAGCGCGGCGGCCAGCATCATCCGGTATGACACGATTTTCCAGGCGACGACGCTTACTATCAGCGCGCCCAAAGCAAGCAGCGCGATCGTCACCCCTGTCCAGAACGGCTTGCATACCGGCGTCTGCATCAGCTGCCCGATGCAGTACCAGACATAGGTCGTCCACTGCTGGATAACCTCGAACAAGCCTCTTGCGAAATCCAAGACTGTCTCTCCCGACGGCACGAGTCCTAGCCGCGACCTGACTATAGTCTACTTTACTTCCCGGCGATGAAATCGTGTTCGCATCGAAACACCGGGCGGCGTGGCGCGACTACTTCAGGCGCGTCGAGGGAAAACTCTCGTCGATCTTGTCCTCGAAGAAGCTCGTCGGCGAAGGCGCCGCCATGAACTGGCGGTGCACCTCGGGCGAGACGCCTCGGTAGGCGAGCAGCTTGCCGTCGCTGAACTCGATCTCCAGCACCTGCGACTTGGGGTCGTAGCCGACCGCGCGGATCTTGCTCGAATTGACGCGCTTGCGTTCCATGTTCACTCCATCGAGATCGTGATCGAGTCGCCCGACCGCACCGAGGCGAGCTGTCTCGCGTCGCCGTCGATCTTGCCGAGGATATTGCAGCGGGTCATCAAGCGCGGCTCCTCGCCTTCGGATATCGGCGTGCGTCCCCAAGGCAGAGCGAGCGAGCCGCCCTCGACCCAGAAGCAGACGGTTCCGGGCGGCACGACCTGCTGAGCTTCCCGCTCGAGCTTTGCCGTGACCGGAGCGCGGCGACTACGGCGCGCGCCGTCGGAGTGTCTTCCAGCACGGCGACCGCCGCGCCTTTCGGCCATGCGATCCTGATGCGCGCAAAGCTCACCGCGCGGGCTCCCAGTGCTCGATCACCAGCTGCAGGTTCTGCGCCCCGTTGAACTCGTTGACCGAGAGCCGGTACGCCGCGAGCACCTGCGAGGGCAGGGGATCGAGCTCGTTGAAGCGCATCGCCTCGAGCGTGCGTCCGCCGCGGGCGAGCTTGAGCTTGAGATGTTTCTCGCCGACCACGCGCTGGCCGAGGACCTCGAACTCGTCGCAGAACAGCGGCTGCGGAAAACCCTGGCCCCAGATCTGCTCTTCCAGAAGTTGCGCGAGGCCGAGATCGAGGTACGCGGTCTCGAGCGAACCGTCGGTCTCGACCGTGCGTCCGAGCTGCGCGGGCGACAGCCATTCTCGGGCCACGGCTTCGAAGCTTTCCGCGAACCGCGCGAAATCCTCCGCGCGCAGCGTCGCTCCGGCCGCGGCCGCGTGCCCCCCGAACCGCAGCAGCAGCCCGGGAGCGCGCTTGGCGACGAGATCCAGCGCGTCGCGCAGATGCAGGCCGGCGATGGAGCGGCCCGAGCCCTTGATTTCGCCGGGCGCGCCGGGGGCGAACGCGAAGGTCGGGCGGTGGTAGCGGTCCTTCACGCGCCCGGCGAGGATCCCGATGACACCCTGGTGCCAGGACGGGTCGTAGAGGCTGATGCTGCTCGACTCGCCGACGGCGAGCTTCGCGAGGAGCTCGTCGGCCTGCAGCCGCATGTCCGCCTCGATCGTGCGCCGCTCCTGGTTGAGCTCGTCGAGCTGCCGCGCGATGTCCAGGGCGCGCCCGCGGTCTTCGATGACTAGGCACTCGATCCCGAGGCTCATGTCGGAAAGGCGCCCGGCGGCGTTGAGCCTGGGCGCGAGCAGGAATCCCAGATCGAAGGTGCTGGCGCGCGAAGGATCGCGGCCGGCAACGGCGAAGAGCGCACGCACGCCCTCCTGCATCCGGCCCGCGCGGATGCGCCTCAAGCCTTGAGCGACCAGCACACGATTGTTGAAATCGAGCGGCACGACGTCGGCGACCGTGCCGAGGGCGAGAAGGTCGAGAACATCGCCGAGGTTCGGCTCCTCCTTCGCGGAGAACGCGCCGCGCTTCCTGAGCTCGGCGCGCAGCGCGAGCATCACGTAGAACATCACGCCGACGCCCGCGAGGCTCTTGCTCGGGAAGGCGCAGCCGGGCTGGTTGGGATTGACGATGGCTGCTGCGCGCGGGAGCTCCGCGCCCGGCAGATGGTGGTCCGTGACGATCACCTCGATGCCGAGGCGCCGGGCGGCCTCGACGCCCTCGACGCTCGCGATGCCGTTGTCCACGGTGACGAGGAGATCGGGCTTCGATTGCGCCGCGAGCGCGACGACTTCCGGGGTGAGCCCGTAGCCGAATTCGAAGCGGTTGGGAACGAGGTAGCCGACGCTCGCGCCGAAGGCGGCGAGCGCGCGCACGCCGAGCGCACAGGCGGTCGCGCCGTCGCAGTCGTAGTCGGCGACGATCAGCATGCGCTTTCCCGCCGCGATCGCGTCGGCGAGCAGCGCCGCCGCGCGCTCCGCGCCGAGCAGCGCCGAGGGCGGAAGCAGGCCCGAGAGCGCGTCCTCGAGCTCGCGCCGCCCGCGGATTCCGCGCGAGGCGCAGACGCGCGCGAGCACCGGGTGCAGTCCCTCCCGCACGAGCTGATCGTGGACGCGCAGAGAGACGGGGCGAACGGCGATCCGGGAGCTCACGCGCGCGAGCCCAGGTAATCCGCGAGCTGCCTTTTCAACCGCCAGAAATATCGGAGGTCCGAGCGCACGGTCTCGATCTCGAGCAGCGAATCCGCGCTTGGCAGGGACAGGGTCAGCATCCCGATTTGCCCGGACTGCAAAGCGGCGAGAAGCGGTCCGAACCAGTCGCGCTCGAGCGCCGCGCGGCGCTCCGAAGCCGCGCTCCGCGGCGGGTCCAGCACGACGAGCGCCACGCCCTCGTCCCCCGCGGCGGCGAGCACGGCGCCGGCGTCTTTCGGCAAGGCCCGCGCCGGGATTCCTGCGGCGAGCGCCAGGCCGCGCGCCAGGGGATCGTCGCCGAATACCGTCGAGAAAGGACGGCTTTTTGCGGCATCGATGACCCCGCCGCCCCAGAACCAGACGCTGTTCAACACCGGCTCCCCTCGCTCCTCGCGCCCGGCGTTGACGGGGTGCTCGTGCAGGAGCATCTGCGCCTCGTTCATCACCGCGTGAAAGCGCATCGCATCGGGTCCGGAGGGAAGGTTTCCTTCGATCGTCTCTTCGCGCACGGCGGAGGGCGGCGTGGTGCGCATGTCAGGCGCTCCCGGGAGCCTCACGTACCAGCGCGCCGGCTGCAAGGGGTAGAAGAGCATCGCATCGCCGAAATGGCGGTTGAGCGTCTCGACGAGCGCTTCCGCTTCGGCGCGCGAGACCTCGAACGCGGCGCCGTCGGCGAAGGTGAGCGTGTCGCGGCCCAGGCGCAAGTGCACCGGGTCGGCGCGCAGCCAGAAGTCGCGCTCCGGCGTCCCGCCGTCGGCGAGCAGCGTGTAGGGGGCGACCGGCCAGTCGCGCTGCTTCGGCACCGCGAAGCGCTCGAACAGCCACGCCTCCCGCGGGCTTGCGGCGAGCCGCCGCCGGCGTCCCTTCGCGAACAGCGTCTCGGCGGCGACCAGGCGATCGGGCTCGTCGCCTTCCGCGGAAGAGAAATCGGGAATGAACAGATGGCAGTGCATGCGATTTCGAGTTTAGCACCGCTTATGGCACACTTCGGCCGTGCCCTACGAATTGTTCGTCGGACTGCGCTTCACTCGCGCCGAGCGGCGCAACCATTTCATCTCGTTCATCTCGCTTACTTCGATGCTCGGCATCGCGCTCGGCGTCGCCGCGCTGATCGTGGTGCTGTCGGTGATGAACGGATTCCAGAAGGAAGTACGCTCGCGCATCCTGGGCGTCGCCTCGCACGTGCAGATCACGGGGCTCGACAATCAGCTCGGCGGCTGGCAGGCGGTGGCGAAGGAGGCCGCCGAGCATCCGCAGGTGGCGGCGGCGGCGCCGTTCGTGAACGGCCAGGGAATGCTCACCTTCGGCGCGCAAGTACGGGGGGTGCTTGTGCGCGGCATCGCGCCGCAGCTCGAGGAAAAAGTCGCCGACATCGGCTCGCACATGGTCGCGGGCAAGCTCGAGGCGCTCGCTCCCGGACAATTCAACATCGTGCTCGGATCGGAGCTTGCGCGGGCGCTGGGAGCGGCGGTGGGCGACAAGCTGACCCTGATCGCGCCCCAGGGGCTGGTGACCCCCGCGGGCATCCTGCCGCGGCTCAAGCAATTCACGGTGGCTGGCATCTTCGAGGTGGGCATGTTCGAGTACGACTCGGGGCTCGCGCTCCTGCACATCGAGGACGCGCAGAAGCTCTACGGCATGGCCGACCGCGTGTCGGGCGTACGGCTCAAGCTCCGTGACTTGTTCCAGTCGCGCGAGGTCGTGCGCGACCTGATCGGGCGCCTGCGCGCCGACGTCTACGTCTCGGACTGGACCCGCAGCCACGCCAACTACTTCCGCGCGGTCCAGATCGAGAAAAGAATGATGTCGATCATTCTTTCCCTCATCGTCGCGGTGGCGGCGTTCAACATCGTCTCGACGCTGGTGATGGCGGTCACCGACAAGCAGTCCGATATCGCCATCCTGCGCACGCTCGGCGCGAGCCCGGGCGGGATCATGCAGGTCTTCATGGTGCAGGGGGCGCTGATCGGCGTGATCGGCACCCTGATCGGCGTGGCGGGCGGCGTCGCGCTCGCATTCAACATCGACGTGGTCGTGCCGTGGCTCGAGCA
>VBDM01000214.1:3754-4558 GCA_005881355.1 Betaproteobacteria bacterium | reverse complement strand
CTCGCCCGGCAGGCGGGCGCCGAGTTCGTCGCCCAGGTTTCACACGAGCTCAAGACGCCGCTCACCACCATCGCGACCTTCAGCGAGCTGCTTCTCGGTTACAGCAAGCTCTCCGATCAAGACCGCGTGGAGGCGGTGAACACCATACACAACGAGGTCGAGCGGGCGGCCGACTTGATCAATAATCTCCTGAACATATCCAAGCTGGAAACCGGCACCCTGCCCGTCGAGCGCCAGCGGGTGAAGATTCAGGACCTGCTGCAGGAGATCGTGGACAGCATGAGCAAGAGCGCGCGGGCAAGGCAGGTGCAGGTCGAGCTGAAAATCCCGCCGGACCTGGGGTCGGCGAGGCTGGACAAGGACCTGTTCCGCATCGCCATCGACAACCTGCTGAACAACGCGATCAAGTACAGCCGTCCCGGCGGCCGGGTGATTCTGAATGCGGAAAAGCTGCCCGAGAACCAGATGAAGATCAGCATCAGCGATCAGGGCATCGGCATCTCGCCGGAGGACTGCGAGAGGGTGTTCGAGAAATACTATCGGTCCGGCAGCAAGGAGGTCACCTCGCGCAGCGGGCATGGACTGGGCCTCTACCTCGCCAAGCGGATCGTCGAGCTTCATCACGGAACGATTTCCGTCCACAGCGAACTGGGCAAGGGGACCGAATTCTCGATACAGTTCGAAGCCCAGCCCGCACGGCTGGAGGCCCAGGCATGAAGCTTGCGTGCGACTTCGCATGTGCCAAACGATTCACTGTCCGGCGGAAAAGCGCAACGCCATCCTGACATGACAGAGGCGGTCGCA
>VBDM01000214.1:0-3706 GCA_005881355.1 Betaproteobacteria bacterium | reverse complement strand
CGCGGCTGGAGGCCCAGGCATGAAGCTTGCGTGCGACTTCGCATGTGCCAAACGATTCACTGCCCGGCGGAAAAGCGCAACGCCATCCTAACATGACAGAGGCGGTCGCACACAGCAACCTCGGGGGCACAAGCTATCTCGCCCCGGCCGGCTCCCTCGTGGAGGAGGCGGTCCAGGCGGCATTGTCCGAAGCCATCGACTCCTGCATCGCCTCCAACCGGATCCACCTGGTCCTGAATCTGGATCGCATCACCCTGGTGAACGGCAGGGGCATCGAGATCATCCTGGAGGCCAATGCCCGGCTGAGCTCCCGCGGCGGAAAGCTGCAGTTCGCCAATCCTTCGCTCCTCCTGAAGGATATCTTCATCGCGAACGGCATCATCGATCCCAGTTCCGCAGCGGCGCTCGGACCGAATGCCGTGCACTCCTTCGGCGCAGGCTTGGTGCCGCAGCAGAGAAAGCGGCTCGGCGAAATTGCCGTCGAGATGAACCTCGTCACCCAGGAACAGTTGTCCGAAGCGGTGCGGTCGCAGTCCGGCACCCACAAGCGCTTGGGCCAGTGGCTGGTCGCAAATACCGGCCTGTCCGAGTCCGACTTGTTCAGAGCCCTGAGCCTCCAGATGGGCATTCCCTGCGTCTCGCTCCGCCTCGGCCTGTACGAACCGGCGGCCGTGTCCTTGCTGTCCAAGGAAGCCGCCCGCCGGCTGAAGGTCCTGCCGATGTTCAAGGTGCACGACACGCTCACCCTGGCGACCGCCGATCCTCTCGCGGTTCCGGTTCTGGACGAGGTTCAGGAGCTCACGGGCTGCAAGCTGCGGCTGGTGCTGACGCGGCTCGAAGAAATCACCAAGTGCCAGTTCGACGCCTACAGCGGCAACGAGCTCACCTCCGAGCTGGTGGAAAACCTGCCGACCGATCTGCAGCTGGTCGAGCGGGGCCCGACCGATTTCAGCACGATCGACGAGATGGCGGCGGGGAGCCCGGTCATCAACCTCGTCAACGGCCTGATCCAGCGCGCCGTGCGCGACGGCGCGAGCGACGTCCACATCGAGCCCTCCCGCAACCGATCGGCGGTCCGTTTCCGCATCGACGGCGTGCTTTACGAGGTGCTGACGCTGCGCCCGGATGTGCACCCGGCGATGATTTCCCGCCTCAAGGTCATGGCCAACCTCGATATCGCGGAGCGGCGCATGCCGCAGGACGGCCGCGTTCAGGTCATGACGCAGGGACGCACCATCGACCTGCGCTTCAGCTCGATGCCGGGCATCCACGGCGAGAAGGTGGTGTTGCGGGTGCTGGACAAGAACCAGTCGATCCTCGACGTCGAGAAGCTGGGCATGAGGCAGCCCAATCTGGAATTGTTCAAGAAACTGCTCGGCCACAGCTACGGATTGATCCTGGTCAGCGGCCCGACCGGCAGCGGCAAGACCACCACGCTGTACGCCGCCATCAATTATCTGAACAGCGTCGAAAAGAACATCGTCACGATCGAGGATCCGGTCGAATACCAGCTCGACAACATCAACCAGAACCCGGTCAGCGAAGCCATCGGACTGGGTTTCGCCAAGATGCTGAAGCACATCCTGCGCCAGGACCCGAACATCATCATGGTGGGAGAGATCCGCGACCACGAGACAGCGGTGATCGCCGTGCAGGCGGCCCTGACCGGACACCTGGTGCTGTCCACGCTGCATACCAACGACGCCCTGGGAGCGCTGTCGCGAATGATGGACATGGGCGTCGAACCCTATCTTCTGTCTTCGGCTTTGGCGGGCGTGGTCGCGCAGCGCCTGGTGAGGCAGGTATGCCAGGCGTGCAAGCACACCTATCTGCCGCCGCCGGCCGTTGCCGCGGCCTACGGCTTGCCCAAGGACGCCCGGCTCACCAAGGGGCGCGGCTGTCCGGCCTGCTACGATTCCGGCTACCGGGGGCGAATGGGCATTCATGAGATCGTCGCGTCCACCGAGGACCTGCAGCGGCTGATGATCAAGAACCCGTCCAAAGACCAGCTTCAAGCATTCGCCAAGACCGCGGTTTCCTCGACGCTGTTCTCCGACGGGCTGCAGCGCGTCCTGGAGGGGCGCACCACCCTCGAAGAAGTCTCCCGCGTCATTCACGCCGCCTAAAGGCCCGCATGGCATTCGAAATCAGCCAGCCACCGGCCGCCCCCCCGAAAGCCGGAGCCGGGCAACTCCGCCGCCTTCTGAACGCGGAGCTGCGCCTGCCTTCGCGCGCGATCGGGGTGAACAAGCGCATGGTCTTCACGGAGCAGCTTGCGCTGCTCTTGGATACCGGCGTCAGCATTCACGAGGCGCTGAAGGCCCTGAGACAGCAGAGCGAGGATCCCAGGTTGACCGCAATCCTCGAGTCTCTGATCGAGACGGTCACCGAGGGCAAGCCTTTCTCGGTAGCGATTTCCCGCCATCCGGAGATGTTCTCGCAGACCTACGTGAGCTTGGTCGCGGCCGCCGAGGAAGGGGGTTTCCTGCAGCGGGTGCTGCAGCAGCTCCTGGAGATGGACGAGAAGAACAGCCGGTTGCGGAGCATCCTCGTCTCGGCGCTGTCCTATCCGGTTTTCCTGATGGTGTTTTCGCTCGCGGTCGTGATCTTCGTGCTGGTGGTCATTTTCCCCAAGTTTCAAGACTTGTTCGCTTCGATCCGCGACCAGCTCCCCGCAACGACCCTGGCGCTCATGTCGATCTCCGATTTCCTGCAGAACCATTGGTTGCTGACCTCGGTCGTGCTGGGGGCCGGCCTGGGAGCCGTGCTCGCCTGGATCAGGACCCCGGCGGGCGCGCGGCTGGTGGACGAGTTGAAGATGCGCACGCCCGTGATCGGCGACATCTTCGTCCAGGTCTACCTCAATCAGACGCTGAGCGTGGTCGGCTTGGCGCTCGTCAGCGGCGTGCCGATCACCGTCGCGCTCAAGGCATCGCAGGACGTGGTCGGCAACCTCGTCTTCTCGAGATTCCTGGAGACGGTCCGCCAGCACGTAAACGAAGGCCAAGGGATCGCCTCCGGCTTCAGCCAGGCGGCATTCATCCCGCCCATGGTGCGGGAGATGATCTCCACCGGGGAGCAAAGCGGCAACCTCGGAAAGGTGATGATGCGGATCGCCGATTTCTACGCGCGCGAGCTGAACCGGCGCATCGCCGTTCTGGCGAAGGTCGCCGAGCCGTTGATGCTGATGGTCATGGGCGTGGTGGTCGGCCTGCTCGTCGCTTCCCTGATGCTTCCCATCTTCAAGCTCTCGAGGGCCGTTCATTAGCCCTAGGCGCGGTTTTTCCGATAAATATTACTTATTACTCATTCTTAACAACCATTTACTGAGCATTATTTCCTAGGTATTATCCCCTATTAAGCATACTATACGGGGTTGTTCCGTGCATTTGGGGAGGGAACCATGCGCTCACTGATAATCAGACCGATACAGGCCGGCTTCACGCTGGTCGAACTGCTGATCGTAGTCATCATCGTCGCGATCCTGGCGGCGATCGTCGTGCCGCAGTTCACCAGTGCCACGCGCGATGCGCAGGAGGCGGCGCTCGATGCCAATTTGGCGGCAATGCGCTCCGCCATCGAGCTTTTCCGTGGGCAGCACAGCGGCGGCGTGTATCCAGCCGGCGTCGCTGCCAGCGGGGGCACTTGTCCCACGGGCGGGACCGCCAGCACGGCCGCAATCAGCACTGCGCAGGCGTTCATGGAT
>VBDM01000213.1 GCA_005881355.1 Betaproteobacteria bacterium | reverse complement strand
AGCCGAGCTGCGCCGCCGGCTTTCCGAAACCGCCGGCGCTCCCATTATCCTGCGCACGGTGACGAACGAGCGGACGCTCGGCTTCGCGCGGCACCCGGACCTCGCGCGCATCTCGCAGCAGGGGCCGGCGACACCCGATCACGTCATCCGCACCAAGCGCACTCCGATGCTCGGCACCGACGTCCTGCGTTACACGGAGACCTACGGTCGCTACTTCGACGAGCACGCTCCCAAGGCGAAAGAGCCCAAGACCATCCTCGATCCGGCGCCGCGGGTGATCCTCGACCCGGCGTTCGGCCTTGCCGCGGCGGGCCGGACGGCGAAGGACGCGGCGATCGTCGCCGAGATCTACGACCACACGATGGAAGTGATCCTGCGCGCGGAGGCGCTCGGGGGCTTTCATGCCCTGCCCTCGAAGGACATTTTCGATGTCGAGTACTGGGACCTTGAGCAGGCGAAGCTCAAGAAAGGCGGAAAGCCCGCGCCCTTTGCGGGCGAGATCGCGCTCGTGACCGGCGCCGCCTCCGGTATCGGCAGGGCGGCCGTGGCGGCCTTTCTCGCGCGCGGAGCGGCGGTGGTCGGGCTCGATCTCGACGCGAGGATCGAATCGCTGCACAGCGGCGCGGACTTTCTCGGGTTGCGCTGCGATATCACGGACGAGACGCAGGTGCGCTCGGCGCTGGAGGAGGCTGCGCTCGCCTTCGGCGGCCTGGACATGCTCGTGCTGAACGCCGGGATTTTTCCGGCAAGCCGCAGAATCGCCGATTTGCCCACCGACGAATGGCGCAAGGCGATGACCGTCAACCTGGACGCGAACCTGCTCCTGATGCGCGCCTGCCATCCGTTCCTGAAGCTCGCTCCGCGCGGCGGGCGGGTGGTGGTGATCGGCTCGAAGAACGTTCCGGCGCCGGGTCCGGGCGCTTCCGCCTACTCCGCTTCCAAGGCGGCGCTCAATCAGCTCGCGCGCATCGCCGCGCTCGAATGGGGCGCGGACCGGATACGCGTCAACACCGTGCATCCCAACGCGGTGTTCGACACCGGCCTGTGGACCGAGGAAGTGCTCGCCGAGCGCGCCCGGCAATACGCGATGACGGTGGAACAATACAAGACCAACAACGTGCTCAAGACCGAGGTGGGCAGCCGCGACGTCGCCGAGCTCGCCGCGGAGATGTGCGGGCCGCTTTTCGCCAAGACCACGGGCGCGCAGGTGCCGGTCGACGGCGGCAATGAACGCGTTATCTGAGGCATCCGCGGTCGAGACCCTGCGCTGGCGGGACGGGCGACTGGAGCTGATCGACCAGCGCGCCCTTCCAGCCCGCCTGGAATACGCGAGCTGCACCAGCGCGGCGGAAGTGGCCGAAGCCATCCGCTCGATGGTGGTGCGCGGCGCTCCGGCGATCGGCTGCGCCGCGGCGTTCGGCGTCGCGCTCGAGGCGCGGCGCGAGCAGCACCGCACCCGCGCGGAATTTTCCGCTGCGATGGATGCGGCATTCGCGACGCTTGCGGCGAGCCGGCCGACGGCGGTGAATCTGTTCTGGGCGCTCGAGCGCATGCGCTCGGAGCTCGCCGCGCATCGAGGCGACGCGAAGGCCGCCGCGGCGCGGCTCGCGGAGGCCGCGCTCGCGATTTTCCGGGCCGACCTCGAGACCAACCGCGCCATCGGCCGCGCCGGAATGAAGCACGTGCCCGACGGCGCGCGCATCCTCACCCACTGCAACACGGGGGCGCTCGCCACAGCGGGGCACGGCACCGCGCTCGGGGTGGTGCGCTCGGCGCGCGACGCCGGCAAACGCATCTCGGTGATCGCGAGCGAGACCCGGCCCTACCTGCAAGGGGCGCGCCTCACCGCCTGGGAGCTCATCCGGGGGAGGATCCCCGTGACGCTCATCACGGACAACGCGGCCGGCCACCTCATGAGCCGGGGGAAGGTGGACATGGTGATCGTCGGTGCGGACCGCATCGCCGCGAACGGCGACGTGGCGAACAAGATCGGCACCTACCCTCTTGCGGTCCTGGCGCTGCGCCACCGCATCCCGTTCTACGTTGCCGCACCGCTTTCCACCATCGACCTCCGGACTGCGAACGGCAAGGCGATCCCCATCGAGGAGCGGAGCGCCGCCGAGGTCACGGGCTACGCCGGCGCGCGCTGGGCGCCCGAAGGCGTCGAAGTCGCCAATCCCGCCTTCGACATCACCCCGGCCGGTCTGGTGAGCGCGCTCTTCACCGAGCGAGGCGTCGTCAAGCGGCCGAACGCCGGCAAGATCCGCCGGCTCTTCAAGCGATGAAGATACGCGAGGCAAGCGCGCCGACGCTCCTGGCCTCCGCGGCGCTGCTGGTCTTTCTATCGGGCTGCGCCAGCTCCTACTTTCGCGACGCCGGCGCGCCTCCGCTTCCGCCGCCGCGTTATTCGCTCGCCGATCTTCCGCAGCCTGAATACTGGACCGGCATCGTGTTCAACGGCGCGAAGGTCGGGTTCTCCCACTCGCGCGTGACCCGCGCCGCGCAACAAGGCCTGTATGAACTGCATGGCGAAGCGGTAATCCGATTCCGGCTTCTCGGTCTGGAAAAACGCGTCCAGATGCGATCGCTCGATACCGTCGACGGGAGCGCAAAGCTGGTGCGGTTCGATTACCACTATGTGCTCGACGAGAGCGAGCAGAGAGTGACGGGTGAAGTGCGCGACGGACGGCTTGGCTACCAGGTCGCGACCGCTCAGCGGCCCCCTGAACGGAAGGAGGAACGCTTGAGCGAGCCGCTCTACCCTTCCGGGGCGCTGGGTGTCCTGCCGGTGGTGCGGGGCCTGAGGGTCGGGAGCGAGTTCCGCTGGCTCGTATTCAACGGCGAGACGCAGAGCCTCGACCGGGCGTTGCAGCGCATCGAGGCGTACGAGGCGAGCGACCTCTTCGAGGGCGAGGCATTCAAGGTGCAGACCGACATGCTGGGACTGCGCAGCACCGCCTGGATCGACGCGCGCGGCCGGCCGGTGTTCGAGCTGGGCCTGAACGGCGTGATGATCTCCGCGCTCGAGGATGAGCAGACGGCTAAGGGCTACCTCGCGAGCGCGGCGCTCAACAAGGACGACGTGCTCGTCCAGTGGAGCCTCGTCAAGTCTCCGCTTCCGCTATCCGATCCGCGCGAGGCGCGGTTTCTCCGGGTCAGCTTGAACCGATCCCCTTTGTCGGACGAAAGGCAGCGCTGCCGCAGCACCGCCGCGGATGTCATTTGCGAGATCGACGCGACGCGCGCGGCCGCGCTCTCCGCCGGCTCGGCCGACACCGATTTGCGTCCCTCGGCTACGGTGCAGAGCCACGATCCCATGATCCGGTCGCTCGCGCGAACGATCACCGCGGGAAGTGCGACCGATTCCGACAAGATCGGCGCGGTGCTCGCGTGGCTTGAGAAAAATATCCGCAAGGAAGCCGTCGACACATTTTCAGCGCTCGACGTGCTCGAGGCGAAGCGCGGCGAATGCCAGGGCCATTCGTACCTCTATGCGGCGCTGATGCGCGCGCTCGGCGTGCCCACGCGGGTGGTCAACGGCCTGGTGTACTCGGCGGAGCACGGCGGCTTCCGACATTCAACCAGGCGCAGGCCGATGCGACTCACATCGCGCTGGTGCGCGGCGAGAGCCTCGCGGAGCTCGTTCCGCTCGTGGACTGGGTGGGCAACACGCGCATCGAAGTGCTCGAAGCGCGCTAAATTCGCGTCCGAGCGGTTTCTGCTGCCGTGTGCCGGATGGCCTACGTACCGGGCCGGCGCGCAGTACCTATGAACTACGCGCCGAGCCGGTGGGCCGTATCCGGGTGTCATAACTCTCATGCAATTTTAAAAGCGCTTCTTGGAGCATCGCGTGCGGCCCGCACAAGCGAGCGCTGCCGCGCCGCCGCTTGGCTGTCGGTCTGTCAAATGAGGGAGATAGTCGTGTTCAAGTATGCGTTCATCCCGTCTCGCAGCCTCC
>VBDM01000212.1 GCA_005881355.1 Betaproteobacteria bacterium | reverse complement strand
TCGCGCGGTTTCAATAGTTTTAAGCTCTGTTTTCGCAACGCTTTGGCAGTCACCCATTCTTTCCGTTTTGCTACAAGCTCCGAAGCAGCTTGAGCAAACCGCGCTTGCGTCTTGACAATCCACTAGAATTAGTTGCAAACTCTCGCTGAAGTACTATATATTGTGGTCCGGGGATTCCCGGACTCGTATTGCTGCCCCCCAAACCTATCGGGCGGCTGACAAGAAAAGCGTTGAGGAGACAGCAAATGCAGATTGCCGCTGACGCGAGGGCTTCCCAATCCGTTCCGGGCACGAAAAGCCTCCCCGACGTCAGCCCTTCCATCCCGCAGCCCGAGTTTTCGCAGCACAGGGTCATTCGGCGCAATGGTGCGGTGGTGGGTTTTGAGCCCGGCAAGATCTCGGTGGCCATGACGAAGGCGTTTCTGGCCGTCGAAGGCGGGCAAGGGGCCGCCTCGGCGCGGGTTCGGGAACTCGTCGCGGGCCTGACAGAGGCCGTGGTCGGCGCGCTGGTGCGGCGCCAGCCGGCGGGGGGGACCTTTCATATCGAAGATATCCAGGATCAGGTGGAGCTCGCCCTGATGCGCTCGGGCGCGCACGAGGTCGCGCGCGCCTACGTGCTGTACCGCGAAAAGCGCGCCGAAGTGCGCGCTCAGGAGTCGGCGCAGAAAAAAGCCGCTCCCCAGCTCGAGCTGCACGTCATCGAGGACGGCGTGCGACGCCCGCTCGACCTGGCTCGCCTCCGCGAACTGATAACGTCGGCGTGCGAGGCCCTGGGCGAGGCAGTCGATCCCAAGCTGATCCTCGCCGAAACCCTGAAGAATCTCTACGACGGCGTGCCCGCCGAAGAGGTGCGGAAGTCCGCGGTGCTTTCGGCGCGCGCCCTGATCGAAAAAGACCCAGGCTACAGCTACGTCACGGCGCGGTTGCTTCTTCACACCATCCGGCGCGAGGTTTTGGGGCAGGAAACCTCCCAGGCTGAGATGAAAAAACACTACGCCGAGTATTTTCCGCAGTTCGTGAAACGCGGCATCCAGGCGGAGCTGCTGGACGAGCGACTCGCGAACTTCGACCTGAAAAAACTCGGCGCTGCGCTGGACGCTTCGCGCGACCTCAAGTTCGGCTACCTCGGTCTGCAGACGCTGTACGACCGCTATTTCCTTCACGTGCACGGCGCGCGGATCGAGCTGCCGCAGGCGTTTTTCATGCGCGTCGCAATGGGCCTCGCGTTGAACGAGATCGACCGCGAGGCGCGCGCGATCGAGTTCTACAACGCGCTGTCCTCGTTCGACTTCATGAGCTCGACGCCGACATTGTTCAATTCCGGAACTACGCGCTCCCAGCTCTCGTCGTGCTATCTCACCACGGTATCGGACGATCTGGACGGGATCTACGAGGCGATCAAGGAAAACGCGCTGCTCGCCAAGTACGCGGGAGGCCTCGGCAACGACTGGACGCCGGTACGGGCACTGGGCTCCCATATCAAGGGAACCAACGGCAAGTCGCAGGGGGTGGTGCCCTTCCTGAAGGTGGTGAACGACACCGCGGTAGCCGTGAATCAAGGCGGCAAGCGCAAAGGAGCCGTTTGCTCCTACCTGGAGACCTGGCACCTCGACGTCGAGGAATTCCTCGAGCTTCGCAAGAACACCGGCGACGACCGCCGCCGCACGCACGACATGAACACCGCCAACTGGATTCCGGACCTGTTCATGAAGCGGGTAATGGAGAACGGCGACTGGACGCTGTTCAGTCCCTCGGACGCGCCCGACCTGCACGACAAGCACGGACGCGCGTTCGAGAAGGCGTATCTGAGATACGAGGAGAAAGTCGCCAAGGGCGAGTTGAAGCTGTACAAGAAGCTTCCCGCCTCGCAGCTGTGGCGCAAGATGCTGTCGATGCTCTTCGAGACAGGACATCCGTGGATCACCTTCAAGGACCCCTGCAATCTGCGCTCGCCGCAGCAGCACGTGGGCGTCGTGCACAGCTCCAATCTGTGCACCGAGATCACGCTCAACACCAGCGACAAGGAAATCGCGGTGTGCAACCTCGGCTCGCTCAACATGGTCGCGCACATGAAACCCGTCGACGGGATCCTCAGGCTCGACCACGACAAGCTGAAGAAGACCATCGCGACGGCGCTGCGCATGCTCGACAACGTCATCGACATCAATTATTACGCCGTGAGGAAAGCGCGCGATTCCAACATGAAGCACCGGCCCGTCGGCCTGGGCATCATGGGCTTTCAGGATTGCCTGCACGTGCTGCGCGTCCCGTACGGGTCGCAGGAAGCCGTCGAGTTCGCCGACCGGTCGATGGAGGCGATTGCTTATTTTGCCTACTGGGCCTCCACCGAGCTCGCAGAAGAACGCGGGCGCTACGCCTCCTACCGGGGGTCGCTGTGGGACCGCGGAATCATGCCGCAGGACTCGTTGAACCTGCTGCGCGAGGAACGCGGCGGCCACGTCGAGATCGACATGACCGAGTCGATGGACTGGAAGGCGCTGCGCGAGCACATCAGGCGCCACGGCATGCGCAATTCGAACTGCCTGGCGATCGCCCCGACGGCCACTATCGCCAACATCATCGGGGTCTCGGCGTCGATCGAGCCGACCTTCCAGAACCTGTTCGTCAAGTCGAACCTCTCGGGCGAGTTTACAGTGGTGAACGAATATCTCGTCGCCGACCTGAAGAAGCTGGGGCTGTGGGACGAGGTCATGGTGGCCGATCTGAAATATTTCGACGGCAACCTCGCCCGCATCGACCGCGTCCCGTCGGAGCTGCGCCTGCTTTACGCCACCGCCTTCGAGATCGATCCCGTATGGACGGTCGAGGCGGGCGCGCGGCGGCAGAAATGGATCGACCAGTCCCAGTCCCTCAATATCTATATCGGCCGGGCCTCGGGCAAGAAGCTCGACGAGACCTACAAACTCGCTTGGCTGCGCGGCCTCAAGACCACGTACTACCTGCGCTCGATGGGCGCGACCCACGCCGAGAAGTCCACGGTCAAGACCGGTCAGTTGAACGCCGTTCCCGCGGAGGCGGGCGCGCCGCTCGCCGCCGGCACCGATCCCTCGGGCGAGGCCGGGCTCAAGTTATGCAAGGTCGACGATCCGGAATGCGAAGCCTGCCAATGAGCACGGGCAGATATCAGGAGATGGAGGGAGAGCATGCTTTCTTTTGATGACATCGGGGCGGAGGCGATCCCGGGCCTCAACCTGCAAACGGTGGCCGGGTTCGTGCCCTCGTCGCTTGGGTCGGTCCCGACCGCCGAGGAGCGCCATTCCGCCGAGAACAGCCACCGGCGCGTGCGCGTGGAGGACAAGCGCATCATCAACGCCCGGGCCGACGTGAATCAACTCGTGCCGTTCAAATACAAGTGGGCCTGGGAGAAATACCTCGCGGGGTGCGCCAATCACTGGATGCCGCAGGAAATCAACATGAGCCGCGACATCGCCCTGTGGCAGGACCCGAACGGCCTGACCGAGGACGAGCGCCGCGTCGTCAAGCGCAATCTCGGCTTTTTCGTCACGGCTGACTCGCTCGCGGCGAACAATATCGTCCTGGGGACGTATCGGCACATCACCGCCCCGGAATGCCGCCAATACCTGCTGCGGCAGGCGTTCGAGGAGGCGATACACACCCACGCTTACCAGTACATCGTCGAGAGTCTGCGGCTCGACGAAGGCGAGGTGTTCAATGCTTACCACGAGATCTCGAGCATCCGGGAAAAGGATGAGTTCCT
>VBDM01000211.1 GCA_005881355.1 Betaproteobacteria bacterium | reverse complement strand
GCCCGCTCGGAAATCGTCCTGCGGAAGGTCATCGCCGAGGCACGCGCCGGCGGCCCCAGCGCCGACGTGATCGCCATCATTTCGCCCCAGCAGGAAGCGCTGCGGCGCGAGAACCTGCTGCAGGAGATCCGCTCTCCGTACCACAAGGACCTGGTCCCTTCCGCCGTGCCCGCGCACCGCGAATGGGTCGCGACCCTGCACCACGTGTTCGTGCAGGCCTACAACACCGGCAAGGTGAGAAGGGAGGACCTCCCCAAAACTTATCGTGACCTGCTCGCGCCCAAATGGAAAGGGAAGCTCGCGATCGAGGGCGACGATCACGAATGGGTGTCGTCGGTGATCGCGGACATGGGCGAGGCCGAAGGCGTCGAGTTCTTCCGCGAACTCGTCGCGGGGAACGGGCTCTCGGTCCGCAGCGGCCATCCCCTGTTGACGAACCTGGTCGCCTCGGGCGAGGTGCCGCTCGCGCTGACCGTCTATCAGTACAGCGTGGAGCAGGCGAAGAAGAAGGGCTCGCCGATCGACTGGTTCGCGATCGAGCCCGCGGTGAGCATCACCAACGCGGTCGGCGTCGCCAAAAGAGCGCCGCACCCGCACGCGGCCCTGCTGTTCTACGACTACGTCATCAGCTCGGAGGGACAGCGCATGCTGGCGAGAATCGGCTACGTCCCGACCCACGTGAAAGTCGAATCGCCGGTCAAGGGGGTCAGGCTCAAGTTTCTCGACGCCGAGACCCTGCTCGACCGGCAGGAAAAATCGTTCGGCGTGTTCGAGAGAATCATCCTCAAGGGCGCGGCCCGCTAGCCGTCGCGCCTGCGCCGCTCAGTACGGCCGCCCGGCGCCCTTGACCGTCGTCCGCCACATCAGCCGGCGCTGCGTCGCAGGGAAATCGGTGCGCGCATGGGAAGAGCAGCGGTTGTCCCACAGGAGAAGGTCGCCGACGCGCCAGACGTGCTCGTAGACAAACTCTCTCTTCTCGGCGTGGTCGAACACGGCCTTGAGCAGCGGGTTGCTCTGTTCCTTCGGCATGTCGACGATGCCGACCGTCATCAGCCGGTTGACGTAGACCGCCTTGCGGTGAGTGTCCTCGTTGGTGCGGAACACCGGGTGGATGCACTCGCCGAACGCCTCGGTGCCCTTGCCGTCGCCCTTCTGGGTCGAGCCGTAGTTGTAGTGATGGATGGCCTTGCGGCCGCCGAGCTTGTCGCGCACCGCGGGAGCGAGCGTGTCGTAGGCGGCATAGCCGCTCGCGAACAGCGTGTTGCCGCCGGTGTCGGGAATCTCGACCGAGTAGAGCAGGGTCGCCTTGTCGGGCGTCTCGGAATGGATCATGTCGTGGTGGAACATCATCTCGCCGTCGGGCAGCGCTCCGATCGGCTCGCCGTTCTCGCGGATGTTCGAAATGAGCATGATCCCCGGCAGGAGCCGCGAATAGCCCTTCGGGAAGAATTGCCGCGGCCGGCGCGGCATGCCCATCTCGCCGAAATAGCCGGTGACGCGGACGAGGTCTTCCTGCTCGAGCTTCTGGTCCGGGAAAACGATTACGAGGTGCTCGAGCCAGGCCTGGTAGATCGCCCTGACGGTCTCGTCGTCGGGCTTGTGGTGCAGGTCCAGCCCGCGAATTTCCGCCCCGATATGGTCGGTGAGCGGAACAACATCGAGTCGGGCTTGTGTCATCGCGATAGCAGTCTAGCGCTTCTCATTCGATCATGATCGCGCCGCTCGCGATGACCTTGCGGTTGCGATCGAGCTCCTCGCGCAGTTCCCGCGCGAACTGCTGCGCGGTCGAAGCGATGACTTCGAAATCGCTCGCCTCGAGCGATTGGCGCACGGCGGGCGCGCGCGGGGCGCGCATGAACGCGTCCTGGAGCCTTCTCGCGGCTTCCTCCGGAATCCCCGCGCCCGCGGCAAAGCCGATCCAGATCCGGTAGCTGTAGCCCTTCAGCTCCGCAATCCCGGTCTCCCCGTAAGTAGGCACGTTGGGCAGGCGCGGCGAGCGGGCCGTGCTGCTGATCGCGAGCGGCACCAGCCGCCCGGCTTCGAGCACCGGCTTGACTGCCGCGATCGCCGGAATCATCAGGTTGATCTGGCCGCCGAGCAGGTCGTTGAGCGCTGGCCCGTCGGACTTGTACGGAACATGCACCGCCGTAATGCCGAGCTTCATGAGCAGCTCGGAGGTCGAGAATTGCAGGCTCGTGCCGTTGCCGCCAGAGCCGTAGGCGAGCTTGCCGGGGTTCGCCTTGGCGTAGGCAACCAGCTCCTGCAGGGTACGTGCGGGCACCGACGGATGCACGGTCACGACAGCAGGGTGACCTACCGTCTGCGACAGCAGCGTGAAATCCTTCAGGGGATCGTAGCCGACGTTGCGATCGACGAGCGGGTTGATCGTCGCCGACGCGGGTGAGATCGCCGCGAGGGTGTAGCCGTCGCGCGGCGCCCGCAGCATCCCGTGGATTCCGATCTTCTGCGACGCGCCGGGGCGGTTCTCCATCACGACCGGCTGGCCGAGCAATTTCGACGCCTCGGGCGCGACGATGCGCGCGACGATGTCCACCGGGCCGCCCGGGGCGGTGGGCAGGATCAGAAGAATGGGCTTGACGGGAAAGCCCTGCGCGTGGCTCGCCAGCGTATATGTGAGGCTGCAGGCGAGCGCGGCAACGGCGCGAGCGACCGCACGCTCGAACGCCGGGGGCTTCATCGCGGGGCGAGCGGCCCGGGCGCTAGCGCAGCAGCTTGCCGTTCGGCCCGATCACCGTCAGGTCGACCGTGCCCCAGCCGCGCCGCGCTTTGCGCGAGTAATTCACGTACACGCCCCCCAGATCGAACTCGCCCATCGAGTAGAGCGCCTTGAGGACCTTCTCGCGCGTCGGATTGCGGCCGGCGCGCTTGAGCGCTTCGACGGTGATCTTGCCGGCGACGAAGCCTTCCAGCGTCGAGTACGACAAGGCCTCGTTCGGCGCGTACTGCTTCATGAGCTTCTGGTACTCCGACACGAGGGGCAGCGTCGGCGAGAACGGATACGGCACCGACTGCGCGATCACGATGCCGCGCGCCTTGGCTTCGCCGACCGCCTTGACCACGTCCCCAGGCGGCACGATGGACATCGCGTAGAGCTGCGCGTTCACGGCCTCGGAATTCTTGATCTGCTTGATGAACTCGAGCGAATAGCGGCCCGAGATCAGCATGATGACCGCATCCGGCGACGCCTTGACCACGGCGGCCACCGCCTCCTTCATGATCGGCTCGAACTTGTCCTGCGCGGTCGCGTCGATCGGGACCCAGGCGGCCACGTTGAGGCTTTGCTGCTTGGTCATCTCCTGGGCGAGCTTCACCATCGCCGGACCGAAGGTGATGTTCCAGTAGACGACCGCCACCTTCTTCTTCTGCGTGGAGACCGCCTCCTTGATGAGCGCGGCGACCTCGTCGGGATAGCCGGACCGAAAGGGAAAGAAATTGTCCGCGCCGACGATGCTCTGGTCGCCCTGCAGCGGCGCGATCAGCGCGATGCCCGCCTGGCCGGGAAGATTCGCCTTGGACACCTCGGTGATGCCTCCGGTGTTGACGTAGCCGGCGAGCG
>VBDM01000204.1 GCA_005881355.1 Betaproteobacteria bacterium | reverse complement strand
CTCCTTGTAGCGCAGCGCGACGGCCTTGTTGCGCTCGAGCTGCGAAGCCGTCTGCGCGGCCGCCCAGTGCGAGTGTTGCGCCGCCAAGGCCAAACCGGCGCCTGCGCCGAGCGCGCTCTTCAGAAATTTGCGGCGAGTCGGCATATCGGTACGGCGCTAGATCTCGTCGGGAAAACGGATGATGAATCCGTCGCGGTTGGGCATGCGCACCTTGGGGAGCGTGTCGGCGTTCATCGAGTCGTTCTGACCGATCAGCTTGTTCTCCGCGAGGATAAAGGCGGTGAGCGCGTAGACTTCGTTGTCGGTGAGCGTGCGCGGTTGCTGCCACGGCATCGCCCGCCGGATGAAGTCGAAGACGGTCGTTGAATAGCCCCAGAAGTTGGCGATGGTCTTCGGCGCCTCGATCCGGTCGATCGGACCGCCGCCCACCACCGCGGCGGCAACCCCGCCCTTGCCCCTTTCGCCGTGGCACATCGCGCACTTCTGCGCGAAGATGCGCTCGCCTTGCGCGGGCGTGCCGCCCCCGGGCGGCAAGCCGGTTCCGTCGGGCAGGATGCTGATGTCCCAGGGCGCGATGTCGGCCGGATCGATCGGCCGGCCGAGGTTGGGCCCTTCGGCGACAGCAGCGCCGGAACCCAGCGTGACCGCGAGCGCGAACGCGTGAAGAGGCTTAGGCATAAACATGCTTCACCTCCCCTTTGGCGTCGACCGCCCAGCTGGTGAGACTGTTGTAGTGCTGGTTCGGGAAGCCGAGGACCCGAGGGACCTCCTTGGTTTCTCCGCGCTCGGCGACGAACTGTGCGCGGGTCGGCTGCACGTTGCCGGCTTCGTCCCAGGCGCGGCTCTGCAATACCGCCGGTCCGCCGTCCCAGCGCCAGGGCATGCGGAACCGGGTAAAGGCCTTGGGGAGCAGCGGCGCCTGCAGCGCGGCTTCTCCCCAGCTCTTGCCGCCGTCTGCGGAGACCGTCACCTTCGATATCCGGCCGTTGCCCGAGTAAGCGATGCCCGAGATCTCGTAGAAGCCGGGCCCTCTCAAGGCGAGCCCCGGCGAAGGATGCGTAATGAAGGACTTCACCTCCTGCAGGAAATAAAACCTGAACGCCTTTCCGTTCGGCAGGATCTGCGAATAGGTCCGGGTCTCGTAGTAGCTCATCGCCGGCTGCTCGACCAGCTTCAGGCGCCGCAGGAACTTGACGTTCATGTTGCCCTCGTAGCCCGGCAAGAGGAGCCGCATAGGGTAGCCGTTGCCCGGCATCAAGCGCTCGCCGTTCTGGTAGAGCGCGATCATGGCGTCGTCGAGCGCCTTCTTCACCGGAAAGCTTCGGCTCAGGGCGAGCGAGTCCGCGCCTTCGGCGACGATCCACTTCGCCTTCGCGTCGATGCCGGTCTCGTCGAGCAAAGTGGAGAGCTTGACGCCGGTCCACTCGGCGCAGGACGCCAGGCCGTGCAACGCCTGCACGCTCGCCTGGATCGGCTCCTTCGAGAACATCGGCGCGCTGTTGCCGCCGCATTCGACGAAGCTGAAGCGCGACACCATCGGGTAGCGCGAGAGGCTGTCGAGAGTGAACACCAGCGGGCGCTTCACCAGGCCGTGGATCACCAGGCGATGCTTGTCCGGGTCGATGTCCGGGGTGCCCGAGTGCACGATGGTGAAGTGCAGCCCGTTCGGCGTGATGGTTCCGTTGACGAGGTGATGCGGCGTGCGCGCGTGCGAGGTGCGCGGCTCGCCGTTGGGATTGCTGAGCGTGCGCACGATTTTTTCTTCGAAATGGGAACGCTGCTCGTAGGGCCGGCTGATGCCGCCGGGAGCCAGGCTCCACGGCTCCTCGGCGAGCCGCTCGGCCGCGGCGGAACGGACGAAGGTATAGCCCATCATGGCGCCGGCGACGGCGGTGCCGCTGCGCAAGAATGCGCGCCGGTCCAGAAGCCCATTCCCCGCAACCGCCTCCAACCTTTCCAAATCCTGCTTGTCTGGCGTTGTTTCCATGGCCGGCCTCCTTGAGCGAGTCCCTAGCTGCCGCGTGCGCGGCGCCGGTGCTGGGCATAAAATGGCCGCGCAAAGCTCCCTTCATGCGGAAACCCGGGAAGCGGGCTCAAATCCATTGGTAGAAACTGTGCCCTCGCGCAGCAGCGTCGATCATTCGGTCAGCCCGCCCATCGTCAGGATTCCCCGCGACTACAACGCCGCTTACGACCTGCTCGAGCGCAACCTCGCCGCAGGCGGCGCGGCGAGGATCGCCTACATCGACGACGCGGGACAGTACAGCTTCGGCCAGCTCGCGGAGCGCGTCAACCGCTTCGGCTCGGGGCTTCAGGCAATGGGCCTGGAGATGGAGCACCGGGTGCTGCTCGCGCTCGCCGATACGATCGATTTCCCCACCGCGTTCCTGGGCGCGATCAAGGCGGGCATGGTGCCCGTCGCGGTGAACACGCTGCTCGCGCCCAAGGACCACGAGTACATGCTCTCGGACAGCCGCGCGAGAGCGCTCGTCGTCTCGGAGCCCCTCGTGCCGCAATTCGCCCCGCTCGTCGGGAAGCTGCCTTTCCTCAAGCACGTCATCGTCTCCGGCAGCGACGCTCGGGGGCACCTCTCGTTCAAGGATGTGCTCGCGCGAGGCAAACCCGAGCTCGCACCCGCGCCGACGACCTGCGACGATCCGTGCTTCTGGCTCTATTCCTCGGGTTCGACCGGGATGCCCAAGGGCACGGTGCACGTGCACTCGAGCCTGATCCTCACCGCGGAGCTCTACGCGAAGGGCGTCCTCGGCTGCAGGGAAAGCGATGCGGTGTTCTCCGCGGCGAAGCTGTTCTTCGCTTACGGCCTCGGCAACTCGCTCTCCTTCACGCTCGCGGCCGGCGCCGCTGCGATCCTGATGGCCGAGCGCCCGACGCCCGCGTCCGTCTTCAAGCGGCTCACCGAGAGCAAGCCGACGATTTTCTATGGAGTGCCGACACTCTACGCGGCGATGCTCGCGAGCCCCGATTTCCCGAAGAAAGGGTCCTTGGCGCTGCGGCTGTGCGTCTCGGCGGGGGAGGCGCTGCCGCCGCAGATCGCGAAGAGCTGGAAGGAGAAAACCGGCGTCGAGATCCTGGACGGCATCGGCTCTACCGAGATGCTGCATATCTTCCTCTCCAATCGCCCGAACGATCTGCGCTACGGCACCACGGGGAAGCCCGTTCCGGGCTACGAGCTGCGCCTGGTGGACGAGCATGGCAGCCCGGTGAAACAGGGCGAAATGGGCGAGCTGCAGATCAGCGGGCCCACGAGCGCCGCCTGTTACTGGAACAACCGCGAGAAAAGCCGCAATACCTTCATGGGCGGATGGACGAAGAGCGGCGACAAGTACACCCTCGACCGCGACGGCTACTACGTCTACGGCGGGAGATCCGACGACATGCTCAAGGTTTCGGGCAACTGGGTCTCGCCCTCGGAAGTCGAGGCCGCGCTCATCAGCCACGAAACGGTGCTCGAAGCGGCGGTGGTCGGCGCCGAAGACGGGAACAAGCTCATCAAGCCCAAGGCCTTCGTCGTCCTGAAGCCCGGCAACTCGGGCGACGACGCGCTGAAGGCGGCGCTGCAGCAGCACGTCAAGGACAAGCTCGCGCCTTACAAATATCCACGCTGGATCGAATTTCTCCCCGAGTTGCCGAAGACGGCGACGGGGAAGATACAGAGGTTCAAGTTAAGGACTTAGAAGGTGAAGAAAGCAGCGAAGGGAAAAGGGAACGGCGTGGCCAAAAAACGCTTGCGGCCGGGCCTGCGCATCGCGATCGGTATCGCGGTGTGCGCGATGGGCCTCGGCGTCGTCGCGCTCGGCGTCCATGAGCTCGGGCCCAAGGCGGACAAGTTCGCCGCCGGAGAGTTCGCGGCGCTGCCGGTAGGGATGACGTTCGCTTTCGTCGGCGCGCTGCTCGCGCTGCCCCGAAGCGTCGTCAGGACGCGGGCGTTGATCGGGGCGCTTATGATCAGCGCGCTCGCGCTGACCGCGGACTGGATTGCCTTCGGACCGGGCGGGCCGAGCATCACGGGAAACCTCGGGAGGGCCTTGCAGACCAGTCTCATGATCAGCCGCATCCTATTCAGGGTGGCGGCCGTGCTCGCGGATCTCATGGCTCTCTGGGCATGGGTGCGGTTCTTTCTGGTGTTCCGCGGCGGCGCCGCGGCCCGGGCCAGATCGAGTCCTTGAACGCATCGCCGAAGATGGCCACGGGGAAGATCGACGCTTCCATTCAGATCTGGATTAAGGAGTCCAAGCGCATCGTCGTCCTCACCGGCGCGGGGATTTCCACCGAGTCGGGGATCCCGGATTTTCGCGGGCCTCAAGGGGTGTGGACGAGGGATCCCGAGGCGGAGAAGCTCTCCAATATCCATTACTACGTCGCCGATCCAGAGGTGCGAAAGAAATCGTGGCGGTCGCGCCTTGCGCATCCGGCGTGGACGGCGCGGCCGAACGCGGGCCACATGGCGATCGTGGAGCTCGAGCGTCGCGGGAAGCTGCACGCGCTCATCACGCAGAACATCGACGGGCTGCACCAGAAGGCGGGCAATTCTCCGGGGCGCGTGATCGAGGTGCACGGCACGGTGCACAACGTAGTATGCCTCTCCTGCGGCTGGAAGGGGCCGATGCAGGCGACGCTCGACCGTGTTCGCTCGGGCGAACCCGATCCGGCCTGCAAAGACTGCGGCGGGATCCTGAAGAGCGACACGATCTCCTTCGGCCAGGCGCTCGCGCCTGCGGGCCGCTGCCGAGGCCGACCTGCTCATTGCCGTCGGGACGAGCCTCAAGGTCTATCCGATTGCAGGCGCGGTGCCGGCGGCGAAGCAGGCGGGGGCGCGCGTGGTGATCGTGAATGCGCAGCCCACTCCCTTCGACGGCGTCGCGGACGCGGTGCTCCGGGACGCAATCGGCGAGACGCTGCCGCGCATCGTCGAGACGCGCGACGAGGCGCGGCTTTAGAGAGTGACCTTGGTCGTGACGATGAACTGAACCGATTTGATGTTCGGATCGTGGTTCAGCGGCACGGCAAAATCGATGTGCAGGACGTTTCCGAAGGCGGAACGCGCGCTCAGGATTCGAAGGCCGAAGCCGATGTCGCTGAGCCACCCCGTGTTCGCGGTATTTCCGTTGGGGCCGCCCCATGCGCGGCCGAAGTCGTAGAAAGATGCGCAGCGGATACCAGTCGGTATAGACGCGCTCCTCGACGTTGAGCAGCGCGCGCCGGTCGCCGCTCTGGTAGTTCCGGGGATACCCGCGCAAGCCGGTGTCGCCCCCCAGCAGCAATTGGCTGGACAGGGTGGGGTCCTTGAGCGCGTCACCGGCGACAGAGGCAAAGAGCAAGGTGCGGCTGTCCGGGTGGCCATAGAATCGAATCGAGCCGCTCAACAATTGGCTGTCAAGCGGGCCGTATCCCGACTGCCCGCCGATCGAGACGGAAGTCAGCACGGTTCGATCCGATGGAAACCGGAAACCGTCGCTCGCGCTGGCGGAGTAGAGCCACAGGTTTTGCGTCGAGCCGAAGCCCGTCCATGCGCGGCCCAGTTGTACGCGGGACTGGAATCCCATCGCGAAGTATTCGGGACGCTCGATCAGATCCCGGTTCTTGACCTTCTCGTAAGCGTCCTGCACGACTTCGTAGCGGAAAAAAGGCGCGGCGATCGTGTTGTCGGAGGGCAATTGATCGGGAGTCGGAAGGTCCGGTTCGACGTTGTAGGTGTCCTTGTGGTAGGTGACGCCCAGCGAGTAGCGCTGCGCCCAGCCGTCGACCAGACCCTCGGACCAGCCGCCGAACGCCTCCGCGCTGTCCTGTCTGTGGCGAAACTGTGCCACCTTTATCCCGTTGCTGTAGAGCGAGTCGATGCGACTGTCGTTCCCGCCGCTGAGGCCCGCGGCCCAGCGCGTATCGAGCGCGTAGAACGGCCGGACGACCGACAGCGCTCTATTCTCGCCGTCGCTGAGCTGCGCGTACGCGTAGTCGATTGTGGTCCAGCCGCCGAACGCGCGCGGCTGCGTGACCCGGTATTGCGTGGTGGTGCGATCTGCATCGTATGAGCGCTCGACGCCGACGAGAACGCCGGTGCCGAGCACGTTGGTGTCCCTCAGCGTCGCGCCCCTTCTGTTGGTGCCCCCCTGGCGGCTGGCGCTCACGCCGGGCTCCAGCGTCCAGGTGTCGCGCGTCCTGACTTCGATATCGACCACGCCGTCGTGGTAGGCGACCGGCGCGATGCTGATATCGTAGAGAATCCGGCTGGACCGCATCAGGCGCTCGGTCTCCTCGATGAGGCGGACCGAGACGCGCTCGCCGGGCTTGAAAAGCAATTGGCGCCTGATGACCGAGGCGCGCGTCTGAATGTGAAGGAAGTTGGCGGCACGGTACAGGACGCCGTTCTCCTTCGGGTCCTCGAGGTCGAAGATATTCAGGTTGTTGATGCGGATCTCGCCGATGACCGCGCCGGCCGCCTCGAGCTCGGCGAAGGAGGGGATTTTCTGCTGCGCGGCGGGTTCCTGCGCGTCCACGGATCCCAGCGAGCAGGCGAAAGCGACGCAGCAGCCGGCCAGCAACCGGAATGGTGAAGCCGCGCGGCGCCGGAAAAGCCTGGGGAAACGTAGCGGTGGGGCCCGGCGAGCGATTCGAGCGGTCACGCGGCCGATTCTCCCTGGGAAGAAACGGCTGCGTCAAATGAATGAAAAAACTCGATCGGCAAGACGCTCGCGCGTATCATGGGCTCGGCATTTTCACCGATCCCGCGCGACCGGGAACATGGGAGGTTTCATGGGTGCGCTTTCCGCATCAAACAAAGTCGCGGCGCGGCGCCGGGTGTCTCGGGTGAGCCCAGCTTCCATCGTTCCCCCGGCGCGCATCGGCTTCGTCGGCCTCGGCCGCATGGGGCATCCGATGGCCCGCAATCTCGCCCGCGCGGGCTACCGTATCGTGGCGCACGACGCCGATCGCGACGCGCTCGGGCGCGCGTGCGACGCGACCGGGGCCGAGGCGCCGGGCGAGCTCAAGGCGGCGGCCGAGCGCTGCAAAGCGGTGATCACGATGCTTCCGAACGGCGAGGCCGTGCGCTCAGTACTGATGGGTCCCGGCGACTGCCTGCTCGCGGGCTTTTCGCGCGGCAGCGTCCTCGTCGACATGAGCTCGTCCTCTCCGGTGGGCACGCGCGAGCTTGGAGCGCGGCTCGCCGAGCGCGGCGTCGCGATGCTCGACGCGCCGGTCTCGGGCGGGGTGAGGAAAGCGGCGGACGCGACGCTTTCCATCATGGTGGGCGGGGATGCGCAGACTGTCGCGCGCTGCCGGGCGCTTCTCGGGGCCATGGGCAAGCAGATTTTCATCGCCGGCCCGCTCGGCTCGGGGCACGCCATGAAAGCGCTCAACAATTACGTCTCGGCGGCCGGGCTCGTCGCGGCGGTCGAAGGGGTGCTCGCCGCCCAGCGCTTCGGGCTTGACCCGAGGAACGTGGTGGCCATCCTCAACGCCTCGACGGGTATGAACAATTCGACCCTCAACAAATTTCATCAATTCATCCTGTCGCGCGCCTTCGACTCGGGGTTCTCGCTCGACTTGATGGTGAAGGATTTGAGGACGGCGCTCGAAGTCGCGCGCTCGACCGGCTCGCCCGCGCCCCTCGCCGAGGCGTGCCTGAAAGCCTGGACCGAGGCTCAGGCGTCCCTGGGGCCCGGAAAGGACCACACCGCGGTGGCGCGGCACTGGGAAATGCTGGCGGGAACGGAGCTCGGGAGGAAAGGCTGAGGCGAGCGGCCTCTTGACGCAGGCTCACGCGAGGCACAAGCTCGCGCCCTATAATTACGGAGCCCCACGCATGGCCGCGCCCAACGAATCCAGGGCCTCCGAGCTCAAGCTCGATCCCGACAAGCTCTACGTGGAGGAGATCTTCACCGATCGGCGTATCGGGACCCTCCGCCGCCTCACTCCCGTGACCAAGGAAGGCAAGCCCGACGCGGCGCGCGCAACCGTCTACATCGGCGAAACGCAGGTGCTGACCCCCGCAGGCACGCTTCCCATCGCGTTTGAAATCGGCGCGGGGTCCCTGGAGGAGGCCGCGGAGAAGTTCGGGTCGCTCGCGAAGGAGGCGATCGACCGCACCGTGCGCGAGCTCCAGGAGCTGCGCCGCCAGGCCAGCTCTTCGATCGTCGTTCCCCAGGGCCCGATCAGCGGCGGCGTGGGCGGGAAGATCCAGCTTCCCTAGGCTTCAACGCTCCGAGCGCGCCGGGCTTCAACGCGAATTCGCCGCCCGGGTCTCGCACCGGCTGACCCGGAAGCGGGGCGCGGCGCACAAGCATGAGGTACAAGACCAGCACGGCGCCGGCCGCAAGCAGGTGCTTCAGCGTGTGTCCGCTCAGCGAGCTCGCGGTCAGCGAATAGATCTCGCCGTCGTACCCCTCCGATATTTTTGCAAGCGCATAGAGCGCGAGGCCGTACAGCAGGTATGCGCGGTGCGTGTATCGGCCGGGAAAAGCGAAGACCACGACGAGAATGGCGAGAAAGGGGGCGAGCTGCACCCAGATGTAGAAGCGCAGGTCGTCCGTGTAACGCCACCACAGGACGCTCGCGATTCCGGCGATGAGCGCCGGGGCGAGCAGCAGCCGCTCGAGCCGCTCGCCGAGGTGCTCGCTCAGGAGCGCGACGGATACGCCCATGAAGGCGAGCGTCATGGGCAGGCGGTCCCACACGAGTCTCTCGCCGTCGGGCGCCCAATGGTAATAGCCCGACCCGAAGCACACGAGCGCTGTCCCCAGAAAAGCGGCGAGCCACGAGTCCTACCACAAGGAAGGCGAGGTTCGATGCAACGTCGAAAAAATTCGGTACGCCCAGGAACGTGCGGTTATCGGCGTAGTTGTTGAGGCGCGCGTCCTGGGCGATGGGGTTGCCCGCAAGGAGCACCAGGAGCGGGGCGACGAGGACGAGCAGCAGCACGGCCTCGCGCCAGTAACGGGTAGGGCTGGTGCTCACGGGTTGCCTGCCGGCCGTTTCACCTTCGCTCTGCGAAGAGCTACTTGATGAGTCCCGACTTCTGGGCGATCTCATGCACGCGAGCGTGCTCGTCGCGGATCTCGGCGAGGAGCTTGTCGGGCGGGGAATAATCCATCAGCATCCCGAGCGGCCTGAGCTTCGTGCCGATCGCCGGTGACCTGATCGCCTGCTCGAGCGCCGGAACCAGCGCGCGGATGACCTCAGCGGGTACGCCCGCGGGCGCGAAGAATCCCACCCAGACCCCGAAAAACGGCTCGGAATAGCCGAGCTCGGCGAGCGTCGGGATGTCCGAAAAATCGGGATACTTGCTGGAGATAACGATTCCCCTCAAGGTCCCGCTCCTGAGATGCCCCGTCATCGTGCCGAGCGCGAGGATCACGCCTTCCACGTGCCCGCCGAGGAGCGCCGTGACGGCGGGCGACGCGCCGGTGAAGGGCACCATGGTGAGCCCCGCTCCGGTGGCCGAGTTGATCGTGCGCAGGCAGAAATCGCCGACCGAGCCCGCACCGGCGGTCCCGACGCGCACGCTCCCGGGGTTCTTCTTCGCGTGCTCCACCATTTCGCGGAAAGTCTTGTAGGGCGCTTCCCCGCGCACCGCGAGGATGCTCGGCGAGCGCATCGCGAGTCCGAGCGGCGTGAGATCGGTGAGCGGGTTGTAGCTCGCGGTCTCGGGATCGAGGATCGAGCGGAAGACGAGGGAGGCGTTGTTCGTGAGGATGATGGTGTAGCCGTCGGGCTTCGACTTCACGACCTGCCCGGTGCCGAGCGCCCCGCCCGCGCCGGGCCGGTTCACCGGGACGATCGCCACCTTGAGCTCGCGCGAGAGCTCGTCCGCGATGGCGCGCGCGGAAGTGTCGGTCGCGTCCCCCGGCGCAAGCGGAATCACCAGATTGATGGGCCCCCTGGGGTAGTCCTGGGCGTGGACTTGCGTCGCGGAGGCAACACAAAACGCCGCGCACATCTCGATCAGGATTTTCATCAGCGGCGTCTCCTTTGTCTCCCTTGGTACCGAGCCATTGTATTGCCGTTTGCCGCGGCGGCGCACGGGTTGACCGGTCACCGCGTCACGAACGGCGCGCCGAGCTCGTTGCAGCCGGTGCGCGCGTAGCGCCAGCCGATGATGTTGTCGTCCGTCCCGCCGTTTGCGGCGACGATTTTCCCGTCGCGGATGAAAAACACCATGGGGTAGGCGCCGTCGTAGTCACCGCGCATGTTCTTGTCGTTGATCCACACGCACACGCCCCAGCCCCATTGCCGCGGGCGCAGCGCCGTATCCTGCTGGTAGAGCTGCTTGGGGCCGGCCTTGAACTCGACGATCGCGTTGCCCGGATCGAGGAGCTTGTTCCAGAGGTAGTCGCGGATGATCTTCTCGTAGTTTTCCGGGCGCGGGCCGTAGTCGTAAGCGGCCATTTCTTCCTTGGTCGGCGGGCTCTGGCATCCGCCGGTGAGCGCGCCAGAGCCGAGGATGGCCAGAAACATCGCGATGCGTCGCATGGATTCCTCCGTCGTTTTAGCCGAGTTCGGCAAGATCTTCGGGCGAAAGTTTCAGGGCCGCGGCCGCGGTGTTCTCCTCCAGATGCGCGACCGAGGCC
>VBDM01000203.1 GCA_005881355.1 Betaproteobacteria bacterium | reverse complement strand
GCGGCCCAGCGTTGGCTGATGTCCGACGATCAGTACCGCGCCGGAACGCGCCGGCCACTCGGCCGCGGCGATGACGTCGTCGAGGCGCGCGTCGGTCCCCACCGCCGGTGAAGTCACGAACGGCACGCCGAGCGCCAGAGCGGTCTGCTGCGCCCGCGTGGCGGGGCTCACCAGAACTTCGCAGCCTCGGGGGAGGCGCGGTTTAAGCCAGGCGGCGACGCGTCTCGCCTGCTCCCCGCCGCGCTCGGTCAGCTTTCGCCCCGAATCGGGCCTGCCGCCTTCGGCGTCGGCGTGCCGCCACAGGATCAGATCCATCTAAATCGAGCTGCTGCAATCGGTCAGAGGAGTATTATCCGCAAACGCCACACTTGTTAAAGGAGCCAAACAATGGCCAAGGCTGACGGAGTCTACAGAATCACCGAAGTGATCGGAACCAGCGCGACTTCGTGGGAGGACGCCGCAAAAAGAGCAGTGGAGACTGCGTCCAAGACTTTACGCGACCTGCGCATCGCGGAGGTGGTGAAGCAGGACTTGAAGATCGAAAACGGCAAGGTGGCGGCCTACCGCACGCGGGTGCTGCTGTCGTTCAAGTATCAGAAATAGATTCTCCGCAGGCAGCGCGCCGAAAGGCAGCTGGCGAAATCCGCCGCTCTAGGCTTTCGAGCGGGCTCTGAGGTGCGGACAGTGAGGCTTGGTGCAGTCCGCGTACAGGTGCAGTGAATGCTCGCGAATCGCAAAACCGCGTTCCTTGGCCACGCGGACCTGACGCTTTTCGATTTCGGCGTCGTAGAACTCTTCGACGCGTCCGCATTGTATGCACACGAGGTGATCGTGGTGGCTGCCCTCGTTCAGCTCGAACACCGCTTTGCCGGACTCGAAATGATGGCGCTGGAGGATGCCGGCCTGCTCGAACTGGGTGAGGACCCGGTACACGGTGGCAAGACCCACGTCCAATCCCTCGTTCATGAGGATCCGGTAGACATCCTCCGCCGAAAGGTGGCGCACCTTGCTGCTCTCGAAAAGCTTGAGAATGCGCAGCCTCGGACCCGTCGCCTTCAGGCCTATGGTCTTCAAGTCGTGGACGTTGGTCACGAAAGAATATCCGCGTCGGGGAGGAAGTCTGTTTCCGCTATGATATAGCGTTTTGTCGCCGAGGAAAGACACCCCGTCGTGCCGCAAATGCTGATCTTGGCGTTGTCGTTCCTCGTCGCGGGGTGCGATCTCGCGCCGGGCCTCAGCCCCTACCAGATCGAGATCCAGCAGGGCAATTACCTGAGCCAGGAAATGGTCGCGCAGCTCAAGCCCGGCTTGACCCGCGATCAGGTGCGCTTCGTTCTCGGCACGCCTCTGGTGAGCGACATATTCCATGAAGAGCGCTGGGACTACGTTTTCATGCGCCAGCGCGCCAACAGCAGCGAGATCGAATATCGCCGCATCGCGGTGTTCTTCGAAGACGGAAAGCTGAAGCGGGTCGAAGGAGATGTCATGGCCGCCGCAGTTCCGGGAAGGACCGCGCAATGAAACTCGCCGTCGCGGGCGCGGCCGGGCGCATGGGCCGTACCCTGATCGAGATGATACTCAGGTCGGGGGATCTGAAGCTCGCGGCCGCGCTGGAGGCGCCCGGAAGCCCCGCTATCGGCCGGGACGCCGGGGAGCTCGTCGGAAATCCATGCGGCGTGAAGGTCGTCTCCGACCCGGCCAACGCGGTTGCCGGAGCGGATTGTCTGATCGATTTCACCCGGCCCGAAGGTACGCTCGCGCATGTGGAACAGTGCGTCAAGAAGGGCGTGCGCATGGTGATCGGGACGACCGGCTTTTCCGCGCAGCAAAACGAGCGTATCGCCGAGGCGGCGGCGAAAATCGCCATCGTGCTTGCACCGAACATGTCGGCGGGCGTGAACGTCGCCTTCAAGCTCGCAGAGACCGCGGCGCGCGCCCTCGGTGACGGATACGACGTGGAGATCATCGAGGCGCACCACAGGCACAAGGTCGACGCACCCTCGGGCACGGCGCTCAGGTTCGGCGACGTGATCGCCCGCTCCCTCGGCAGGGACGCTGCGCGCAATTCGGTGCACGGCCGCAAAGGGCAGGTCGGCGAGCGCGATCCCAAGGCGATCGGGTTTCACGCGATCCGCGGCGGCGACATCGTCGGCGAGCACACCGTCATGTTCGCCGGAGAGGGCGAGCGCGTCGAAATCACCGTGCGCTCGGGCAGCCGCGCGACCTACGCGTTGGGAGCCCTGCGCGCCGCGCGTTTCCTGAGCGGCAAGGACCGCGGCCTGTACGACATGCAAGAGGTAATGGGACTGCGCTGAGCCGGCCGGGGGTCCAAGGAGAAGCCGAGTGCGAAGCTCGCACGGGCGTCGACTCGATACGCTCGACCTTCAGTTGTCCTTCTTCAGCGTGCGCAGCGCCTGCTGCGTCCATACCTCGTCGATCCCGTCGAGCAGCTCGTCGGCGTTCTTGTAGCGGTCGCGCGGATCGATGGCGAGCATCCTGTCGAGCAGCTTCTGGCAATCGGCGAGCGTCTCGGGCAGCTTGGGCCGCGGCGCGCTGACGTGCAAAGCGATCAGCTCGGACACCGATTCGGCCTCGAACGGGCGCTTGCGCGTCAGCATCTCGTGGAAAATGATCCCCAGGGCGTAAATATCGGACCGCATCGTCGCCGGATTACCTTCGATCTGCTCCGGCGAAACATAATAAGGAGTCCCGTAAAGCTCGCCTTGCCGGGTGCGCCCGAGGTCCTCCCCGAGCTTCTTCGCTATTCCGAAATCGGCCAGCGCGATGCTGCCGTCGGCCCGCGCCATGAGGTTGCCGGGCTTGATATCGCGATGGATGATCCCGCGGTTGTGAATCTCGCGCAGGGCGCTTCCCGCCTGTGCGAGCAGCGACAAAGCCTGCCGCTCGCTCAAGCCCGTGACGATGATTTCGGCGAAGTTGCCGCCGGGAAAGTACTCCATGGCGATGTAGGCGTGGTGCTCGCTGAAACCGCGGTCGTAGATCTTGACCACGTTCGGGTGATCGATCGACGAGATGATGTCGAACTCCTGGACGAAACGCTGAAGCAGAGTCTCGTCCAGGCTGGGAGAGGCGTTGAGGATCTTGAGCACCACCTGCTGCTTGTCGCTCTCGCGCTCGGCGAGGTAGACGACCGAAGAGCCGCCGCGACCGATCTTCGAAACCACGCGGTAGCCCTGGACGGTCAGCTGCCTCTCGCCCAGAGCATCGCTGAACTCGCTCGTGATCATGCGCAAGGTCATGCCCAGTGCCGCCTTCGCGGCGCTCGCGGCGATCCGGGCGTTGGCGGCGAGCGCTTGGCGCATGTCCTCGGGGATCTGCACCGGGACATCGGCCTCGCTGCCGGCCGCGATGCCGATGATCTCGAATGCCTCGGTAGGCAAGCTGCGGCCGCG
>VBDM01000217.1 GCA_005881355.1 Betaproteobacteria bacterium | reverse complement strand
ACATCGCGCCGGTCGAGAAACGCTTCACGATCTCGGCGGCGGGCTCCACCTCCTCGATCGGGACGGGTTTCACCTCGTCGAAGCGGAACTCGAACAGTCCGCGGAAAGTCATGTGGCGCTTCGACTGGTCGTTGATGAGAGCGGCGTATTCCCTGTAGGCCTGCGGAGAGTTCTGCCGCGCGGAGTGCTGCAGCTTGGCGATCGCGTCCGGCATCCACATGTGCTCCTCGCCGCGCACGCGCCAGGCGTACTCGCCGCCCGCGTCCAGCATCGATTTCAGCACCGGATCGTCTTCGTCGAACGCAGCCTTGTGGATGCGGATCGCCTCTTCGGCAACCTGGAAGATGTCTATGCCCTCGATCGACGAGGTCGTGCCCGTGAAATATTTGTCTACGAGCGAGCTGGCCAGACCCACCGCCTCGAAGATCTGCGCGCCGGTGTAGGACATGTAGGTGGAGATGCCCATCTTGGACATCACCTTCTTCAGGCCCTTGCCCATCGCCTTGACGTAGTTCTTGATCGCCTTCCTGCCGTCGATCTCCGGCCCGAAATGGCCTTTTGCGGCGAGCCCGAGCAGGGTCTCGAGCGCGAGATAGGGATGCACGGCTTCGGCCCCGTAGCCACCGAGGAGCGCGAAATGGTGGACCTCGCGCGCCGAGCCGGTTTCGACCACGAGACCCGCGCTGGTGCGCAGGCCCTTGGCCACGAGGTGCTGGTGGATTGCGGACAAAGCCAGCAACGCGGGAATCGCCACGCGCTCGCGATCGACGAGCCGGTCGGACACCACGATGATCGAATAGCCCGCGCGCACGGCGTCCTCGGCCTGAGCGCACAGCGATGCGAGCCGCGCCTCGATGGCTTCCTTGCCCCAGGCGAAGGGATAGGTGATGTCGAGCTCGAGCGAGCGGAATTTGCCGCCGGTGTAGCGTTCGATGTGCCGGATCTTCTCCATCTCGAAGAAATCGAGCACCGGCTGGCTGACCTCCAAGCGCAGCGGCGGGTTCATCTCGTCGATGCCCAGGAGGTTCGGTCTCGGGCCGATTAAGGATACGAGCGAGGTCACCAGCTCCTCGCGGATCGGATCGATCGGGGGATTGGTGACCTGCGCGAACAGCTGCTTGAAGTAGTGATAGAGCGTCTTGTCCTTGTTCGACAGCACCGCCAGCGGCGAATCGTTGCCCATCGAGCCCACCGGCTCCTCGCCGTTCGCCGCCATCGGCGTCATGAGGAGCCTGATGTCTTCCTGCGTGTACGCGAAGGCCTGCTGGCGGTCGAGCAGTTGCACCGCGCTCTTCAAGGGTGGAGTCTTTTCGGTTTCCACTTCGTCGAGCTTGACGCGGATCCGCTCGATCCACTCGGCATAGGGTTTGGTGCCGGCGAGCGAGTCCTTCAGCTCCTTGTCGTCGATGATGCGGCCTTTTTCGAGGTCGACGAGGAACATCTTGCCGGGCTGAAGGCGCCATTTCTTGACGACTTTCTCCTCGGGCACCGGCAGGCAGCCGCATTCCGATCCCATGATCACGAGGTCGTCGGCGGTGACGATGTAGCGCGAGGGCCTCAAGCCGTTCCGGTCCAGCGTCGCCCCGATCTGGCGCCCGTCGGTGAAGGCGATCGAGGCGGGGCCGTCCCAAGGTTCCATCATCGCCGCGTGGTATTCGTAGAACGCGCGCCGCGCCCGGTCCATCAGCGTGTGGTTCTCCCAGGCCTCCGGGATCATCATCGTCATTGCGTGGGCGACCGAGTACCCGCCCATGACCAGCAGCTCGAGCGCGTTGTCGAACGAGGCTGAATCGGACTGCCCGTCGTAGATCAGCGGCCATATCTTGTCCAGATCCTTGCCGAGCACCGGGCTCGAGATCGCGCCTTGGCGTGCGCGGATCCAGTTGACATTGCCGCGCAGCGTGTTGATCTCACCGTTGTGGCAGATCATGCGGAACGGGTGCGCCAGATCCCAAGACGGGAAAGTGTTGGTCGAGAAGCGCTGGTGCACGAGCGCGAGCGCGGATTCGACGCGCGGGTCTTGGAGGTCCTTGTAGTACTCGCCCACCTGGCGGGCAAGCAGCATGCCCTTGTAGCACACGGTGCGCGCCGACATCGACGGAACGTAGAACTCCTTCCCGTGCGCGAGCTTGAGCGCCTGGATCGCATGGCCCGCGCTCTTTCTGATGATGTAGAGCTTGCGCTCCAGCGCGTCCGTGACGGTCACTTTCTTTCCGCGGCCGATGAATACCTGGCGCATCACCGGCTCGATACGCTTCGCCGGTTCGGCGAGGTCGCTGTTGTCCACCGGCACGTCGCGCCAGCCGAGGAGGACCTGGCCCTCGTCCTTGACCGCGCGCTCGAGCTCGTATTCGCAGGCAAGGCGCGACGCGGGGTCGCGCGGCAGGAATACCATGCCGACGCCGTACTGACCCGCGGAGGGGAGCTTCACCCCCTGCTTCACCATGACTTCGCGGAAAAACTTGTCGGGAATCTGAATGAGGCAACCGGCCCCGTCGGAGAGCTTCGGATCCCAGCCCACGGCGCCCCGGTGGGTGAGATTGCGCAATACCGTGAGGCCTTGCTCGACAATGGAGTGCGATTTCTTGCCTTTGATATGGGCGACGAAACCCACGCCGCACGCATCGTGCTCGTGAGTTTGAATCACGGTGAGCTTGGGCGAATGTATTGCCGGCGGCGAAATCGCTCGACTCCGCGCTTTTCGTGGCCGGGTTTTTGACTATACCTGTGTTTCCTTGCTGCTTCAACTGCTTAGAGCCACGCTGCGAAGCAGCAAATCTGCCGCGCCGCTAGCGCTCACTTAGGCGGCAAGGCGCGAAAGCGTGCGCTCGATCGCCGCAGCCGGAACGTCTGCCCGGAGCGTAGCCGCGCCCAGGCGTTCCAGCAGGACGAAATGGATCCGGCCCTGTCGCGCCTTCTTGTCCACGCTCATGAGTTGCCGCATGCGTGTCGGGTCGATCCCTGGAGCGGCAACAGGAAGGCCCGCGCGCTCCAGAAGCGACCCGATGCGGCCTGTGTCGGCCTCCGAAAGAAACCCGAGCTCACGCGACAAGTCCGCGGCCATGGCCATTCCGGCAGCGACCGCCTCGCCGTGCAGCCAGGCGCCATAGCCCAGGCCCGTCTCGATGGCGTGGCCGAAGGTGTGGCCGAAGTTGAGCAACTGGCGCAAGCCTCGCTCGCGTTCGTCCTTGCCGACGACTTCGGCCTTGATCGCAACCGAGCGCATCACCGCGTGGCCGAGAGCGTCAGGATCGCGCGCGAGCAGGCGATCGAGATTGGCTTCGAGCCAGCCGAAGAACGCCGCGTCGCGGATCAGGCCATACTTGACCACCTCGGCGATTCCCGCGCGCAACTCGCGCTCGGGCAGGGTCTTCAGGGTATCGAGGTCGGCGAGCACCAGTTTTGGCTGATGAAAAGCGCCGATCATGTTTTTCCCGAGCGGATGGTTGATCGCGGTCTTGCCGCCCACCGACGAATCCACCTGAGCGAGGAGCGTCGTGGGAACCTGGATGTACTGCACGCCGCGCTGATAGGTGGCGGCGGCAAAGCCGGCCAGGTCCCCGATCACTCCGCCCCCTAGAGCGACGAGAGTACAGTCGCGCCCGCAGCGCTGCTCGAGCAGCGCGTCGAAGATCGTGTTGAGCGTGCCCCAGTCCTTGTGTTCCTCCCCATCGGCGACCACGATGCGGACCACCTCGACCCCCCCGCGGGCGAGGGCGCCGGCGAGACGCTCCATGAAAAGCGGCGCAACCGTCGTATTGGTCACGACGGCCACTTTCTTCTGCGCGAGGCACGGCAGAACGAGATCGGTTCGGTCGAGCAGCCCCGTACCGACATGGATGGAGTAGGAGCGCTCGCCGAGCGCTACGCCGAGAGTTTGCATGCTTCGCCGAATTTCGCCAGCACCTGCGCAAGCAACGAGCCGACGCTTTGGCGACCGGTATCGATCACCAGATCCGCGACCTCGCGATACAGGGGATCGCGCTCCGCATAGAGCTTCTCGAGCCGATCGCGCGGGTCGCCGTCCTGCAGAAGCGGCCGGGACTTGTCGCTGCGGGTGCGCTGCCACAGCACCGCGGGCTGCGCGTGCAGGTAGATGACGAAGCCGCGGGTCCGAAGATGCTCGCGGTTGCGCAGATCGAGCACCACGCCGCCGCCGGTGGCAAGCACTATGTTGTCCAGGGCGGTCACCTGTTCGATCACTTCGGCCTCGCGCCTGCGGAAGCCGGTCTCGCCTTCAATGTCGAAGATCACGGCGACGCGCACGCCGGTGCGCGCCTCGATTTCGCGGTCGCTGTCGCAAAATGCCTTGCCGAGACGCTTGGCGAGCTGACGGCCGACGGTGGTTTTTCCGGCGCCCATCATGCCTACGAGGAAAAGCCTGTGAGTCGTCTTCACAGCGGTATTGTAGCAACCCGCCAGCGGCGAGCCGGAAAGCAAAAGGGCCGGCGACGCCGGCCCCCGTGCCGTTGCGCGAGCCGGTCTTGTCAGCGCGGGCTCACGCGCTGCTCGACGATGCGCGGCGTGATGAACACCAGGAGCTCGGTCTTGTTGTCGCGGCGGGCGCTGCCGCGAAACAGCACGCCGAGGAGCGGCAGATCTCCGAAGAACGGCACTTTTGTTATAACGGTATTGATATCCTGGGTATAAATGCCGCCGATCACGACCGTGCCGCCGTTCTCCACCAGCACCTGGGTCTGCACGTGTTTGGTGTCGATCGCGAACCCGGCGGCGGTGGGCTGGCCTACCGAGTCCTTGTTGAGATCCAGCTTCATGATGATGTTGCCGTCGGGCGTGATCTGCGGCGTGACCTTGAGGGAGAGATTCGCCTTGCGGAACGATACCGAAGTCGCACCGCTCGATGTCGCCTGTTGATAAGGCAGCTCCGTGCCCTGCTCGATGAGCGCCTCGACGTTGTTGCCGGTCATCACCCGCGGGCTCGAGATGATCTTGCCCTTGCCGTCGGCCTCCAGCGCCGAGAGCTCGAGCTGAAGCGCTCCGGTGAGTCGATTGGTGATCAACAAGGCGATAGAACCCGCAGCCTGGGCATTCCCGACTGGCGCAGCGGGCAGATTGACCGACAAGTTGTCGGGAGTCTTCGTCGTTATGTTTCCTCCGCCGGCGGGAAAAAGATTGGGAAAGTCGGCGAGGGTGCCGGACTGAGTCACGGACACCCCCGACTCGTTGATGCCGACCGGGCTGGGACCGGTGCTGGTGTTGGTCTGCACTAACGGGCGCGCCACGTTGCCCAGCCGCACGCCCAGATTTTTCGAGAAGCTGTCGTTCGCTTCGACGATGCGCGCCTCGATCAGCACTTGCTGCACCGGCACATCGATCTGACCGAGCAGCTTCCTCACGTCCTCCAGCCGGACGGAAACGTCCTGGACGAACACCTGGTTGGTGCGCGCATCGACCGCGGCGCTGCCGCGCTTGGACAAGATGCGCTGCTGGGGATCGGCGAGGAGCTTCGCAAAGGCGTCGGCCTTGGCGTAATTGAGCTGGAAGGTTTCGGTGCGCAAGGGTTCCAGCTCCGTGATTTGCGCGGTCGACTCGAGCGCGAGCTTCTCCTTGGTGGCGAGTTCGTCGCGCGGCGCGATCCAGATCACGTTGCCGTTCTTGCGCATGTCCAGGCCCCGGGTCTGAAGGATGATGTCGAGCGCCTGGTCCCAGGGCACGTCCTTCAGCCGCAGCGTGAGGTTCCCGCTCACGGTGTCGCTGGTGATGATGTTCAGGTCGGTGAAGTCGGCGATGACGTTCAATACGCTCCTCACCTCGACGTTCTGGAAGTTGAGCGAGAGCTTCTCGCCGGAGTAGCCGACTCGGGTGCCTTGAACCAGCTTGTTGGGATCGTACTGAATCGGTTTTACCTCGAGCACGAACTGGGTGTCGGTCTGGTAGGCGTTGTGCTCCCACAAGCCCCGCGGCTCGACCACCATGCGCACGTTGTCACCCTGCGGGAAAATGCTGAGCGTCTGCACCGGAGTCGCGAAGTCCACTACGTCGTAGCGCTTGCGCAGCGCATCGGGCAG
>VBDM01000210.1 GCA_005881355.1 Betaproteobacteria bacterium | reverse complement strand
CAACGTGGAGTGGTTCGCGGCGCTGGTCGAATCGATGGGCGGGAAACCGGGCCTCGATCTATTTCGGCGCATGGGCGACAACGGCGTCGCGGTGCGCACCGGCCATACGCACAGCACGGGCCTGGTCATCGCGGGCGAGATTCCGGTGATGCTCGGCGTCTACAGCCACGACGTCGACCGCATGAGGGCCAGGTCCGCGCCGGTCGACTGGTTCGTCCTGCCGCCGGCCGTCGTGCTGCCCTCCGCGGTCGCGGTCTCGCGGCGCGCACCCCACCCCAGCGCCGCGGCGCTTTTCTACGACTATATGCTGACCGACGGCCAGCGCTTCTACACGGAAGTGCACCGCGTTCCCGCGAACAAGAACTACGACACGCCGGTGCGGCGCCTGGTGCGCGAGCGCCAAGCCGTCAAGATCGTGAATGCGCAAGAGGCCATCGACGACTACGAAAAGTGGCACGACCTCTACAAGCGCATCATCGTCGACCGGTCGCAGCACTGATCCATGAAGGGTCGGCGGTATCTCCGTGCGGGACTCTTTGCAGTCATCGCCCCGTGCGTGCTGGCGTGCGCGGCTCAAACCGTAATCTACGAGAAAGCCTCGCGTTACAACACGATCGTCGTCACCGAAGATTCCAAGGGCCTGCGCACCCTGCTTTTCGAAAGAGGCGGGGCACGGCAGAGCGTCGTGAAACCGGGCGATCCGGATCACCTGGAATTGTCCTATGCGCGCGTCGCATTTGTCGGACTCGCGCTTTGCGAAGAGCCCCGCCGCGTCCTGGTGGTGGGCCTCGGCGGAGGGACGTTACCGACGTTCCTCCGCAAGTATTATCCGAACGCCGCTATCGACGTGGCGGAAATAGACCCCGACGTCGTGGACGTTGCAAAGAGGTTTTTCGGCTTCCGGGAGGACGAGCGCATGCGGGCTCACGTCGGCGACGGGCGGGCATTCATCGAGAGCGTACGGCAGCCTCACTACGACATCATCTTCGTCGACGCTTACGGCGCCCACAACGTGCCGGAGCACTTGACGACGCGGGAATTCCTGCAAGCCGTGCGCCGCGCGGTCGTGCCGAGCGGCGTCGTTGTCGGCAATATCTGGCGCCCCGCCTCCAATCCGCTCTATGCCTCGATGATCCGCACCTATCAGGAGGCTTTCGACGACCTGTTCATCCTGGATGTCCCCGGCGACGTCAACAACATCCTGCTCGCGCTGCCGCGAAAGCAGCGCCTCACGCGGAGCGAATTCGCGCTCGCCGCCAGAAAAATATCGGCCGCCAAGCAGTTCCGCTTCGACCTGGGTGATCTGGTCGAGCACGGCTTCTTTCACGCGAACGAGAAGAACCAGGACGGACACGTGCTGCGAGATTCGGACCTCAGGCAACCCAGGTAGGGTCGCCTTCGCTTCCGCGGGACCGACAGCTTGCTAGGCGGCAACCATCCCGTGCACGCTGAACAGCTGCTCGGGGTCGGTCCAGACTTTTTCGGGCGTGAACCCCGCCCGCTTGCCCAGTTCCTGGAAGTCGGCGATCGAGTACTTGCAGGAAAATTCGGTGTGGAGGGTCTCGCCGGTCGCGAATTCGAACCGCCGGCCGGCGATGTGCACGAGCTGCGAGTAGAGGCTCTCCAGGTGCATCTCGATGCGGCCCATGATCGGGTCGTAAAAGGCTCGGTGGCGGAAGCGGCTCGGCTGGAAATCCGCACCGAGCTCGCGGTTGATGCGCGCGAGCAGGTTGAGGTTGAACTGCGCGGTCACGCCCTTCGAATCGGCGTAGGCAGCGTCCAGAGTGGTCTTGTCTTTCTTGAGGTCGACGCCGACGAGCAGCACGCCTCCCGCGCCCGCCGCCCTGCGCGCCTGCTTGAGGAAAACGAGGGCCTCCGCCGGGGTGAAATTGCCGATGGTGGAACCCGGAAAGAAAACCACCTTCCTGCGGATCGCCGCGCCCGCGAACTCGGGCAGCCAGAGGGGCCGGGTGTAGTCGGCGCAGATGCCGACGACGTTCAGCAAGGGAAACAGCCTCGCCAGTTCTCCGGATGAGGCGCGCAGGGTATCTTCGGCGATATCGACCGGGACGTACAGAAGAGTCTGCAGCGCTTCGATCAGGATGCGCGTTTTCGCCTGCGCGCCGCTGCCGAACTCGATCAGCTGGGCGTCGGGCCCTATGAATTGCGTGATCTCGGCGATGTAGGTGCGCAGAATCGCCGTCTCGGCGCGCGTCAGATAGTACTCGGGAAGCTCGCAGATCGCCTCGAACAGCCGGCAGCCCTGCTCGTCGTAGAAGTATTTCGGCGGGATGCTCTTCTGGGGACGCGCGAGGCCCGCGAGCACGTCCTCCAGAAAATTGTTCCCCGGGGGAAGAAAGTTGTAGAAGCGCACCACCCCTGGCGCGGCAGGCTGGGGGGAGGGCTGGGGTTTCATGCCGTCGGCCCGATCCGGAGGCTAGCCCGACCGGGCGCTCGGTTCCCGGTTCGACGCGACGCTACCCCCGGCCGGCAAGCCGGCCGAGAAGCGGTGCGCTGCCGAGCGGCTGGAAGCGAACTCCAGCCACTGACGTATTCGGGTGGCGTCGCCGACACGCGTGTATTTGCCCCAGGAGTCGAGCAGCACGATGATAATCGAACGCCCGGCAAGCGTCACCTGCATGACCAGGCACCGCCCCGCCTCGGCGATGTAGCCGGTCTTGGACAGGCCGATGTCCCAGCGGGAGCTGCGCGTCAGCCGGTTGGTGTTGCCGAAGCGCATCGCGCGGCGCCCGACCTTGACCTGGAGGGAAGCCGAAGTCGTATAGTCGCGGATCTTGGGATACGCGTGCGCAGCCCGCACCAGCTTTGCGAGGTCCTGTGCGGTGGAAACGTTGCGGCCCGAAAGCCCGGTCCCGTCCTCGAAGCGCGTTCCCGTCATTCCGAGCAGCTGGGCCTTCAGGTTCATCGCCAGCACGCACGAATCCTTTCCGCCCGGGTAGGAGCTCGCGAGCGCCGAGGCGGCGCGGTTTTCCGACGCCATGAGCGCAAGGTGCAGCATCGCGTCGCGCGTCAGCGTGGTGCCTACCTGCAGCCTGGAATGCGAACCGCGCAGCCGGTCGACGTCCGCCTTGGTGATCGTCACCGGTTCGTCGGGATCAAGCTCGGCGTCGAGCGTGACGATCGCCGTCATGAGCTTGGTGAGCGAGGCGATCGGCAACTTGGATTGCGCGTTCTTGCCGAGGAGGATTTCGCCCGATTCCTGGTCGACGACCATCGCCGCTTGCGATTTCAGCACCGGCTCGTGCGCTTCAGCCGCGCCGCGCTCTCGCGCGAAAGCCGGCATCGAGAAGACTGCCAGCACGATCAGCGACGCCGGGATACGCTTCACCTTCCCCCCTTACTCGTTTCTCGCGTTTGGGGAGTTTAGCGTCGCCTTCGATAATTTGCAACGAAAATAACAAGATACGCGAAATACTTCACACCGGCTCGCGGATCCGGTGGCCGTTGCCGGAACGGCTGGCGCGGCTTTCCCTCAAGCCGCTGCCGCTTGCTCGGCCTCCTCCTGCTGCTGAAGCGCCCACATCTGGGCATACGCGCCGTCTCGCTCGAGCAGCTCCCTATGGGTGCCGCGCTCGACGATACGGCCTTGATCCAGAACGAGAATCTGGTCCGCGTCCATCACCGTCGAAAGGCGGTGAGCGATCACTAGGGTGGTGCGCCCCCGGGCGATGCGATCGAGCTCGGCCTGGATGCCCTGCTCGGTTTCCGAGTCGAGCGCCGAGGTCGCCTCGTCGAAGATGAGGATGCTCGGATTTTTCAGGACGGCGCGGGCGATCGCGACGCGCAGAGCTTCAGGCCCCGCTCGCCCACGCGTGATTCGTACTTCTCCGGAAGGCTTTCGATGAATTCGTGGATGTGCGCCGCTTTCGCGGCCTCGATCACTTCCGCGAGGGAAGCATCGGGCCTGCCGTAATGGATGTTGTAGAGAATCGTATCGTTGAACAACACCGTGTCCTGCGGCACGATGCCGATCGCCGCGCGCAGGGATGTCTGCGTCACGTCGCGGAGGTCGGCGCCGTTGATCGTGACTTTCCCCGAGTTGACTTCGTAGAAGCGAAAGAGCAGCCGCGCGAGGGTCGATTTGCCCGAGCCGCTGTGGCCCACCACGGCGACCTTGCTGCCCGAAGG
>VBDM01000205.1:3772-6536 GCA_005881355.1 Betaproteobacteria bacterium | reverse complement strand
CGCCGTCGTCGAGCTGGGAGAGGCCCCCGAACAGCTCGTTGATGTACACGTCCTGCGGACGGTACACCGGGGCGAACTTCAGCAGGATGAATTCGAAGTAGGTCGTGCTCCCGCTCGGCGAGCCCGAGCCGTCGTTGATCAGCACGCCGTCGGCGAGGAAGCTGCGCAGCGCCGTCTCGAACTGGTGATGGTGCGTATCGATGAACCCCGGCATCACGATGCGGCCCGTGGCATCGATCACGTCGGCGTTGCCCGCGTTCAGATTCGGTCCGACTTTCAGGATCTTCTTGCCCTCGACCAGCACGTCGGCCCGGGCGAAGTCGCCGACCTTCGGGTCCAGCGACATCACCGAGCCGCCGCGGATGACGTAGCGCCGGCCCGGCCGGCCTGTGTCGAGCGGCGGGTCGCCGACGGCCGCAGCGGCAGGGCGCGCCGCGAACAGACCCAGGCCTGCAGCGGCTGCCCCGGTCGCAGCTGTCGTCTTCAGGAAATCGCGCCGCCCGTAATGGTTCTGCGGAAATCCGTCATCGCACAGTTTACACATTGGTTTTTCTCCTTCACGATTGAGTCGGTCCCATCGACGACTCCGAACTCATTCTCCCGCTGATCCGCGCGGGCGTAAACCTCGATATTCAGCGGCGCCTTACCCGCGGTGGGACGGCGGGGTGGGACGGAGTGGGCAGCGATGAAGAAGGGCCAACCCGTATGGGTGATGGGCATGAGGCCGATCGCCGTAGCGCTTCCTCGGCGCCGCTGTCGCGGTGATGCTCGGAGTTGCCGGGACGCGCTGGGGAGCGCAAGCTGCGCTCGCGGCAGTCGCGGCGCTGGCGGTCGCCGTCCTCTTGATCGCGCGGCGGCTGGAATCCCGGAAGGGTTGAGTGGATTCGAAGGAGAGTTGAGGATTCGATGGACCCGGAGAAGATCAAGGTACGCGTAACGGAAACCGGGCAGACGCTGGACGTCGTGGTCTACAGCAAGCGGGCCGACCGGATAGAGGTCGTGCTCGGCGAAGGCATCCACAACGTCAAGTGCGAGCTGACCCCGACCCGCATGGGCCTGTCCTACGCCGGGAGCGTGAGGGGGCGGGAGCTCGTCTACGAGCGAAGCCGCGAGCAGGTCCAAGCCGATATCGACAAGCTCAACCCGGCGCTGCGTGAACCCAGGCGGCGTTGACGGCGACGCCCGAGCGGCAAATGACGCCCCGACGCGCGCAACCCGCACGCAAGATGAGACCACCCGAGCCCACCGTCGCCGCAATCGTGCGCGAACGGACGGGCGCTGCGTGGTCGCGCGCGCGCGACCTGTGCACGGAAGGACGCGTGACGGTGAACGGCCGGCAGTGCCTCGACTCGGCCCTGCGCGTTCCCCCCGGCGCGGTGGTGGTCGTCGACGAACACGCGCCGAAGCTCTGTACCGGCGTCCTGCCCGAGAGCGCGATCGTGTTCGTGGACCGCGATGTCGTCGTCGTCGACAAACCCCCCGGAATGCTGAGCATCGCCTACGAGCCGGGCGACAAAGACACGCTCGTCGACTGCACGAGAACCTTGCTGCGGCGAACGAGCGGACGCGGCTTCGGCTCCGCGCTCGGCGTGGTTCACCGGCTCGACAAGGAGACGAGCGGCGTGATGGTGTTCGCGCGCACCGCGGAGGCGAAGCGCATCCTGGCCGCACAGTTCCGCGCGCACGACATCGAGCGCGTCTATCATGCGATCGCGCACGGCGCGGTCGCCGCGACGCGTGTCGAAACCCATCTCATCCCGGATCGCGGCGACGGAATCCGCGGCTCCTACGGGCACTTTCGGCGCCCCAGAGGCGGAATTCCGCCCGAGGCGAAGCGCTCGGTCACGCACGTCAGACCGATCGCTCCGCTCGACGGCGCGACCCTGGTCGAGTGCCGCCTCGAAACCGGGCGGCAGCATCAGATCCGCATCCACATGTCCGAGCTCGGCCATCCCTTGGTCGGCGAGCGCGTGTATATCCGCGACTACGCAGGTCGAAAGATCGAATCGACGCGTCCGATGCTCCACGCGCGGATTCTCGGATTCGACCATCCGCGAACGGGCGAACGCATGTCGTTCGAGCGCGAAGCGCCCGACGACTTCCGGGCGATGATCGAATCGCTTCGTCTGACGCGCCGCTGACGCACCCGAATGACAACCGGATGCAAACGATGCTGCTATCCTGCTTCCTCGCACCCGCAAACCGATGAAACGCTTCGCCTGCCTGATCGCGCTCGCCCTGTGGTCCTCCGCAGCCCTCGCGCAAACGTATCCCGCCAAAGCGATCCGCATCATCGTGGCGTTCTCGGCGGGCGGGGGCACCGATCTCGTCGCGCGCGCGGTCGGCCAGAAGATGAGCGAGCGCTGGGGCCAGCCGGTGGTGGTCGAGAACCGCGTCGGCGCGGGCGGGATGATAGGCGCCGACTTGGTGGCAAAAGCGCCGCCCGACGGCTACACGCTCCTCGTGTGCTCGCCGGCGGAGATCGCGGTCAACCACCACGTCTACCCGAAAGTCCCCTACGACCCCGAGCGCGATTTCGCGCCGATCTCGCTGATCACGGTGACGCCGCTCGTCATCGCCGCGTACCCGGGCCTGCCGGTCAAGGACATCCGCGAGCTGGTCGCGCTCGCCAAGACGAAGCCCGGGACGCTCGGCTTCGCCACGCCCGGGACGGCCAGCACCCAGCACCTCACGGGCGAGATGCTGATGGCCGCCGCGGGCATCGAGCTCGTGCACATCCCCTACAAGGGCGCGGGCCAGTCGA
>VBDM01000205.1:0-3765 GCA_005881355.1 Betaproteobacteria bacterium | reverse complement strand
CATCCTCACCATCAGCCAGCAGGCGAAGGCCGGCAAGCTGAAGGCGCTGGCGGTGACGACGCCGAAGCGCTCGCCCGCGGCGCCGGAGTGGCCCACGCTCGCCGAGTCCGGCTTCCCCGGGTTCGACACCTCGCTCTGGTTCGGGATGCTCGCGCCCGCCGCGACCCCGAAGGACATCGTCGACAAGCTCCACGCCGAAGTCGTGCGGATCCTGAAGCTTCCCGACGTGGCCGAGCGCATCGCGTCGCAGGGCGGCGATGTCGTCGGCAACAGCCCGGCGGAGTTCGCGGCCTTTATCGCCGCCGAGTCGGCGAAGTACGCGAGGATCATCCGGCAGGCTGGAGTCAAGCTCGACTAGCCGCGCCCGCCTCCCGGAAGCCTGCCGTCAACCGGTAGAACGCCGCGGGCGTGTCGACCATGATCTTGCGGCGCATCGCGTCGTCGCTCACCCAGTCGCCGAAGGCGTCGACCAGATCCCCGTCGTTGGGGTTGGCGACGTACTTGTTCGGATGCGGCCAGTCCGATCCCCACATGATGCGCCCGGGCGCGGCCTCGATCAGGGCGTGCGCCATCGGCTTCACGTCGTCGTAAGGCGGCAGGTCGGTGGCGGCGACGCGGTTGGCGCCGGAGATCTTGATCCAGGTATTCCCCCGCCGCGCGAGCTCGATGAGCGCCCGGAAGCCGGGTGCCTTCACCCCGGCGCTCGCCGGCTGATAGGCGAAGTGCGCGATCGACATCGGCACCGCGAGCGCGGCGAAGAGCGGCATCAGCCCGACGATGTCCTTGCCGGGAAACAGGAACTCGAGGTGCCAGCCGAAGGGCCTGATCCGGGCGGCGAGCTCGGGGATTTCGGCGATCCCGATCGGCATGCCGCCCTTGTTGTCGAAGTTGAGCCGCACACCGCGCACGCCCGACGCATCCAGCGCGGCGAGCCGCTTTTCGGTAACGTCCATGTCGAGCGCCACGACGGCGCGCGCCCGATCCGGCGTCGCGGCATTGAGCGCCGCCATGGCATCCAGGATCGCCGAATTGTCGGTACCGTAGACCGAAGGCTGCGTGAACACCACGCGGTCGATGCCGAGGGTGGCGTGCAGGCGCTTCAAGTCGGCGAGCGTCGAGTACGGCGGGTTGTATCCGCGGCCCGGGGAAAGGGCGTAACCCGGCTCGAACACATGGACGTGCGTGTCGATGGAGCCCTTGGGCGGCGCGAAGCCGGGCCGGCACGGATTCCGGTCGGGAGGCAGGCAATCCCTGATTTCGCTCATGGGCGGGTGATCTTACTACCGTCGAACGGCAAGTTGACCCGTTGCTGCGGAAAATCGACTCCACCTGCCTTATACTGTGTGCGCCGCCGAAACGTGACGGCGCGCTTATACCCTCCTGGAGAAATGACATGATCAGAACGATTCGATTGCTGCTTGTCGGCGCGATTATCGCCGCATCGTGTGCGGCCACGGCACAGACCCTGCGCGTGCGCGGGACGATCGAGAAGGCCGACGGCAACGTGCTGACGCTTAAATCCAGCGACGGCGCCGGGCTCAAGCTGACGCTCACCGACGATGCGAGGATCGTCGCCGTGGTGAGAGCCTCGATGGCGGACATCAAGGAAGGCACTTTCCTCGGCAGCGCGGCGATGCCGCAGCCCGACGGCAGCCAGAAGGCCCTCGAGGTGCACATCTTCCCCGAGCAGATGCGCGGCACCGGCGAGGGTCACCGGCCCTACGCGCCCGTGCCGAACAGCACCATGACCAACGGCTCGGCCGCGGGCATGACGGTCGCGGGCGTGGACGGCTCGACGATGGTGGTCAAATACAAGGACGGCGAGAAGAAGATCGTCGTTCCGCCGAACGTGCCGATCGTCCGCTACGAGATCGGCGGCAAGGCCGATCTCAAGGCGGGCGCGCCGTTCACCGTGCTCGCGGCAACCAAGAAGCCGGACGGCACGCTGGAGGCGAACCGCATCAACGTCGGCCGCGACGGCGTCGTGCCGCAATAGGACGCGATAGGCCCTTCCCGCCGCGATTCACCTGGCGCGCACGCCGAACATCCCGAGATCGATCGCCATCCCATGGCCTGATAGCCCATCCGGTTCGGATGCAGCTTGTCGCCGGGGCCCCCCACGGTATTGTCGGGCACGAACTCGGTCTTCATGCCAGTCACTCTGGCTGAATGACAACACGTCCGTGCAGCCTTAGAGTTTCACCATGCCCATCCAGAACATCAGTTTGCCGCCGGTGTCGATGTCGTACTTGCGCGCGTAGTCGAGCTTGCCGTCGGCTCCGACGCGGAACACCGACATGCAGGCGGGGACGTCGCGCACGGCGGCGCCGTCGCGCACGGCCAGCCCCATGATGTGCGCGGCGACCAGCATGCGGCCGCTCGGGTCGATGTGGAAGGTCCGGCAGTGGATGCCGCGCGTGTCGACGTGCTGGATCGGCGTCGGCTCGCCGCTGGAGGGGTCGATCGAATAGACCGCAAGGGTGTTTTCCCCGCCGACGAAAACTTTCCGGCCCTCGAATTCGGTCGTAGTGTCGGCGCGGTTCACGCCGTATACGAAGCGGCCGCTCGGGTGCACGTGCACCGTGCCCGCGGCCTGCCGTGATTTCTTGTTGTTCGGTTCGGCGAGCGTTTCCTTGCGGAACGCCGGCGCCGCGGCGAGGGTATCGCCTTCGAGCTTGAACATATCCAGCTTGTTCTCGCGCTCGAGCGACACGTAGGCCCATGGCTGCGTCGGATGGAAATCGAGGTGCCGCGGCCCGAAACCATAGCCGCCATTGGGCGCTATCGAGACGCCGTTCGTCAGCAGACCGTCTTTGTAATTGAACACTTTCAGCGCGCCCGGGTCCTCGGGCTTGCCGCCGGCCGGGTCGTTGCCGCGCGCGACGAAGATCGCCAGCCGGTTGCTCGCCGTGACCCGCACCTGGTGGCCGTAGATTCCTGCGTCGAGCGGACCGCGCTGCTGCGCTTCCTCGCCCAGCGTCGCATCGTCATTGATCCTGTAGACCCGCAGCGCGCTCGGGTTGTTGAACGCGACCAGCACGTGCCGGGACGGAATGTCGGTGGTGATATGGATCGGGCGCGTCGGCAACCGTATCGGGTTGCCGTGCGGCGTGAGGGCCCCCGACGCCGGATCGATTCGAAACGCGCTCACATGGTGCTCCGTGCCCGCCGGCCCCGTCCCGGGCGCGCTGCTGCTGGAGGCCACGTAGAGATATCGCCCGGAGGCATGCGGCCAGGCGTACTGCACGTTGGCCGGCAGCGTCACCGAGGCGCGCTTGGTCAGCGCCGCAGCTTCGACGTCGACGTCGTAGTGCGTAAGCACGGGACCGACGCTCGAATAGAGCGCGGCCTTGCCCGGAGTCCCTTGAGCAAACGACGGGCGCGGCGCGACGGCGGCGGTTGCGAGCAGCGAAATGAAAGTCCGACGATCGATCATGATCCCTCCCCTTTTTTTTGAGCGGTCATGTCGCCCGGCACTGCGCTACATTTCAGCCGATGTACTTCTCGACGACTTCAGGCGGCCGGGCATGCGCCTGGGACGGATCGCCGCCGGTTTCGCGCAACGCGCGCCGCTGACGCAGCAGGTCCCAGCACTGGTCCAATTCGACTTGAACGTCAGCCAGGCGTTTGCTGCCCTCGGGAGCAAGCGGCTCGTGCTCGAAAAGCCGGTGCTCTTCAGCCACCAGGCGCTGAATATGGGCGAGTACGGATTGGTCCTTGCCAGGTTCTTCCACGGGATACCTCGCTGGATGCAAAAGGGAGTTG
>VBDM01000016.1 GCA_005881355.1 Betaproteobacteria bacterium | reverse complement strand
GCCGTCACCATCGCCAAATTCGGCCCCTTGAGTCCGTGCATGATCGACAGATTCCCGGAGATCATGTTGATGATCGTTCCGGGGATGAAGAACGGCGAAATCTTGCGGGGGCCGCCCTCCAGCACGTCGTTGTGCGTGTCCTCGATCATCGGCAGACCGCCGATGCCCGACCCGATGTTCACCCCGATGCGGGTGGCGTTGGCTTCGGTGACTTGGATCCCCGAATCCTTGACGGCCTGGATCCCAGCTGCGAGGCCGAGATGGATGAAACGATCCATGCGGCGCACTTCTTTCGGCGACAGATACGCGGCGACGTCGAAGTTCTTTACTTCGCCCGCGATTTGGCTGGAGAGCGCAGTCGCGTCGAAATGCGTGATGCGGCTGATGCCGGACTTGCCGGCGAGGACGCTTGACCAGGCTTCGGCAACGGTATTGCCGATCGGGCAGACAATTCCTAATCCGGTGACGACAACACGACGGCGGCTCAAATGCGCTCCGGCCGTAGGGAGAAATTAGGCTTTCTTGGCGTGGGCGTTGACGTAGTCGATGGCCTGCTGGACCGTGGTGATCTTTTCCGCTTCCTCGTCGGGGATTTCCGTCTCGAACTCCTCTTCGAGAGCCATCACGAGCTCGACCGTGTCGAGCGAATCGGCGCCGAGGTCGTCGACAAACGAGGATGCGTTCTTGATCTCCGCTTCGTTGACGCCGAGCTGCTCCGCGACGATTTTCTTGACGCGCTGTTCAACGTTTTCCATTGCGGGCTCCTTCCCCTTGTTTTGCTGCAGTCGAAATCGAAAGGTGCGAATTGTAGCAGAATCGCCTCTCCCCGCGGCAAACCCGGTCAGCTCATATACATGCCGCCGTTCACGTGAAGCGTCGCTCCGGTGATGTAGGCCGCCTGCGGCGACGCGAGAAACGCCACCGCGGCCGCGACATCCTCCGGCGTTCCGAGACGCCCCAGCGGAATTTGCTGGAGCAGCGTCTCGCGGTGCGCCTCGGGGAGCGCGCGGGTCATGTCCGTGTCGATGAAACCCGGCGCGACGCAGTTTACGGTAATGCCTCGGCCGCCGATTTCCCGCGCGAGCGAGCGCGTCATGCCTGCGACGCCGGCTTTCGCCGCCGAATAATTGACCTGCCCCGCGTTTCCGCTCGAGCCGACGACTGAAGTGATGTTGATGATGCGGCCCGAGCGGGCCTTCATCATGCCGCGCAACACGGCCTTACAGAGCCGGAACACGGATTTCAGGTTCGTGTCGATGACCGCGTCCCATTCGGCCTCCTTCATGCGTACGGCGAGGTTATCCTGGGCGATGCCGGCATTGTTGACGAGGATGGATATGCCGCCGTACACCTGCTCGATATCGGTGACCACGGCGTCCACGCGCAGCGCTTCCTTGACGTCGAGCTGCGCCCCCTTTCCCTGGACTTTCGCTTCGGCGAGGTACTGCGCGATCGATCGAGCGCCGGCCTCGGTGGTGGCCGTCCCGACCACGGTCGCGCCCCGGCTGCCGAGGGTCAAGGCGATCGCCTTGCCGATTCCGCGCGATGCGCCGGTCACGAGCGCGACTTGGCCCTCGAGCTCCATCATGCGCTTCTCGATAACTGCACGCCCTGCTCAAGTCCGGCGCGGTCGGCGAGCGCAAGGCCCTGCATTCCCTCGACAATGCGTCGGGCGAGCGGCGCAAGCACCTTCCCCGGGCCGCATTCGAACAAATGCGTCGCGCCCCTCGCCCCCATTTCTCTGACGCACTCGACCCAGCGCACCGGATGATCCGCCTGCGTCGTCAGCGCCTTCTTGACACCCTCCGCGTCGGCGTGCCCTTGGGCGTCAACGTTGTGGATAACCGGGATGCGCGGAGAGTTGACCGCGATTCCCGCGAGCGCCTCGCGCAGCCGCTCCGCCGCCGGAGCCATCAGCGAAGAGTGAAATGGAGCGCTCACCGGCAGCGCGACGGCGCGCTTCGCGCCGCGCGCTTTCGCGGCTTCAACCGCCCGCTGCACCGCACCCGCGTGGCCGGCGATGACGACCTGTGCGGGCGCATTGAAATTTACAGCCTCGCAGACCTCGCCCCGCGCCGCTTCCGCGCAAGCCGCGATCACCGCCTCGTCGTCCAGGCCCAGGATCGCCGCCATAGCGCCCTTTCCGTGCGGCACCGCTTCCTGCATCGCCCGGCCTCGCAAGCGAACCAGGGGGAGGCAATCGGCGAATGAAATCGCGCCCGCCGCGACGAGCGCGGTGTATTCGCCGAGGCTGTGGCCGGCGAGGAGCGCCGGTTGTGCGCCGCCCATTTCCAGCCATGCCCGCCAGGCGCAAATTCCCGCGGTCACCATCACAGGCTGGGTGTTGACGGTGCTGTTGAGCTCCTCCGCGGGCCCTTCGGCGATCAGCTTGGCGATATCCTGTTTCAGGGTATCGGACGCTTCGGCGAGCGTCGCGCGGATCACCGGCATGTCCCCGTAGGCGGCGAGCATGCCCACCGATTGCGATCCCTGTCCGGGGAAAACCATGGCGAGCCTCACGTCGACTACATCTCCACCAGTGACGCGCCCCAGGTAAAGCCGCCGCCGACTCCCTGGAGCATGACTTTGTGCCCACGCTTGATGCGACCATCGCGGATAGCGAGATCGAGCGCAAGCGGCACCGACGCCGCGGAGGTGTTGCCGTGGCGGTCCACTGTGACGATGAGCTTCGACGGTTCGATTCCGAGCTTTTTCGCGGTCGCCTCGAGTATGCGCACATTCGCCTGGTGCGGGATGAGCCAGTCGATGTCCGCCGTGGCCAATCCGCACAGCGCCAGAGTTTCGCGCGCGACCTCGTCCAGCACTTTCACCGCGAACTTGAACACCGCCTGCCCCTCCATCCGCAGGAACGGGGAACCGACGATCTTGCCGCCGCAGACGTTGCCGGGCACCGAAAGGATGTCGGCGTAGGAGCCGTCGGCGTGCAGCACGCTTCCCAGGATGCCGGGCTTCGAGTCGGCCTTGAGGACCACGGCTCCGGCTCCGTCGCCGAACAGCACCGCCGTCCCGCGGTCGTTCCAGTCGAGAATCCGGGAATACACTTCGGTGCCAACCACCAGCGCGCAGCGATTCTGGCCCGAGCGGATGAACTTGTCCGCGATCGCCAGCGCGTAGACGAATCCGCTGCATACGGCCTGCACGTCGAAGGCCGTGCAGCCCTTGATCCCGAGCTTTGCCTGCATGATGCACGCCGTGCTCGGGAAGATGTAATCCGGAGTAGCCGTGGCGACGATGATGAGGTCGATTTCCTGCGGATTGATGCGCGCCGCGGCAAGCGCAGCGCGGCTGGCATCGGCGCCGAGATCGCTCGAGGTCTGCGAGGGTTCGGCGATGTGACGCTGGCGGATGCCGGTGCGCGTGCGGATCCATTCGTCCGAGGTGTCCATGCGCTTGGCCAGATCGTCGTTGGTCACGATCTTCGCGGGCAGACCGCTGCCGGTGCCGACGATGCGAGACCAGATCACGTCTCCACCGCCTCCGACTTTCCCTGCTCGAACTGACCGAACCGCCGCATCAAGCGATGCAGCACTTCGTTGCGCACCTCCTCCGTCGCCCGCTCGATGGCGCGCTCGAAGCCGAAGACATCGGCGGAACCGTGGCTCTTCACGACGATTCCCCTCAATCCAAGCAGAGTCGCGCCGTTGAAGCGGCGCGGATCGAGCCGCCTGCGGAACGCGTAGAGCGCGGGCATCACGATCACGCCGGCCAGCCTCGCCAGGATGCTGCGCATGAACTCTTCGCGAATGTAGCTGCGCACCATCTGCACCATTCCCTCGGAAGCCTTGAGCATGACGTTGCCGACGAAGCCGTCGCATACGACGACGTCGGCTTCTCCCCTGTAGACCCCGTCGCCCTCGATATTACCGATGAAATTCAGGCCGCTCTGGCGCAGCAGCTCGGCCGTGCGCTTCACCACATCGTTTCCCTTGATGTCTTCCTCGCCGATATTGAGCAGGCCGACGCTCGGCCGGTCCTTGTGCTCCACCGCCGCCACCAGCGTCGCGCCCATGATCGCGAACTGAAGCAGGTGCTCCGGCCCGCAATCGACGTTGGCGCCGAGGTCGAGGACATAGGTGCTGCCCTGCGTGCTGGGCAGCGCCGCGATGATAGCGGGGCGGTCGATCCCGGGAAGCGTCTTGAGCACGAAGCGCGAGACGGCCATCAGCGCGCCGGTGTTGCCGGCGCTGACGCAGGCCTGCGCTTCGCCGTTCTTGACCAAATCCACCGCGACGCGCATCGAGGAGTCCTTCTTGTTGCGCAGCGCCAGCGCCGGCGATTCGTCCATCAGCACCACTTCGCTCGCCTGATGCACGCGCAGACGCGGGCTCGACCGGGCGCCGCCCGCCCGCAACTCCGCCTCGATGGCGTCGCGCAAACCCACCAGGACGATATCGACGTTCGAATTGGATTTCAGGAACTTGAGCGCCGCGGGCACGGTCACGTGCGGCCCGTGATCGCCGCCCATGCAGTCAATGGCTACCGTGATGTCCATGTGACACGACGCGAAGCGTATCTGCTCCGCTTCAGTTCGGATCGATCTCGGTGCCGCCAGGTCGCTCGTGGGGGCGACGCCCTACTCGCTCCTAGCCTTGACGACCTTCTTGCCGCGATAGTAGCCGCTTGGGCTGATGTGGTGACGCAGATGCACTTCGCCCGTCGTCGGCTCGACCGCGAGCGCAGGGTGGGTAAGGAAATCGTGGGCTCGGTGCATGCCGCGCTTCGAGGGCGATTTCTTGTTCTGCTGGACTGCCATGGGGGAGCTCCTTCAAAACTTTATTCTACCGGTCCGCGTATGGCGCACGCTTCGTGTCGCGGCACCATCGGCAGGGCCAGGATCACTTCCATGTGCCGCGACGAGAGCACGCGGTCGTCGTCGGCTTCGGAGATTTCACGCAGGCTCTCGGCGAGCTGCAGCTCGACGTTAACCGCGATCGGGACCAGGAGCGGACCGAGGCAGCGCTGGCAAATAAGCTCCGTGCTTCCTCTTATCGAAATCCGCAAACACGGCTTGCCGTTGCTTGATCTTCCCCCGCGCAGGTTGTACTCGAGGCTTCCGGTCGAACACTGCATCTGCGCAAGGCGCGGCAGCTGCTCCACGCCGAGAAATCCCCGCTGTTCCAGTACGGCACGGGCAAACTGGAGGCCGTCGATCACCCCCGCTTGCGACATAAGGTGCGCATGATATTATGTTTGCTATCGAGTGTCAAAAGAAATTCCAAGTTGTTCAGAGCGTTACTGCACTTTCTTCTCTTCATGGCGACGGCCGTGCCGGCCCTCGCCCAGGTGTACAAATGGGTCGACGAAAATGGAGTTACGCACTACGGTGAACGGCCTCCGCAAGGCCGCAACGCCACTGAAGTGCCGAACAAGCTCGGTTCCCCCGGCGGAGCGCCGGTTCGACCGGATACCGCTAAACAAAACAATCCGGGGCAGGCTGACGCCGCCGCAGGCCGGCAAGGGCAAGAAACGAGCGCACGACGTGAGGAACAATGCAACCAGCAGCGGGAACTGCTGGCCCGTCTCAAGCAAAGCCCGCAGAACACCGCAGAACACTACGGCGCCATCGCCCGGCAGCAAAAGATAGTAGCGGAGCAGTGCAAGGGCTAGCGCGCTATTGCACGCCCCTCTTCCGAATGCAGCTGGTTCTTGCCTCGACATCGCGCTACCGACGCGCCTTGCTGGAACGGCTCGGAATGCCGTTTGCAGTCGCGGACTCCGGGATTCCAGAAGAGCCCCATTCGGGCGAAACGCCGGAGCATACTGCGCGGCGTCTGGCTGAAACCAAAGCGCGCGCAGTCGCGCATCGCTTTCGTGAAGCACTGATCGTAGGCTGCGACCAGGTCGCGGTGGCAAACGGCGAAGTTTTCGGCAAGCCCGGCAACCACCAGAACGCGGTGCGACAGCTTCGCGCCTTGTCGGGTCAGGAAGCGGTTTTCCACACTGCCGTCTGCGTGTACAACACCGCGAGCGGCGTCGCGAGGACCCGAGTGGTTGCGTGCAGGGTTGCGTTTCGCACGCTCGACGACGGGGCCATCGAGCGCTATCTCGCCCGGGAGCAGCCCTACGACTGCGCCGGGAGCGCCAAGTCGGAGGGACTCGGGATCGCGCTGATCGCGAAAATGGAAGGCGAAGATCCGAACGCCCTCGTCGGCCTGCCGCTGATCGCGTTGGTGGATCTGCTCCGCGAGCAAGGAATGGATGTCCTCTGAACGCAGAGGCTCGCTTTACCTGCTGCCCAACACATTGGGTGACGCCGCGCCAGACGCGGTTATTCCGGCTGCAGTGCTGAATCGCGCGCGCACGCTCGATTACATCATTGCCGAGGACCCCAAGGCGGCGCGCGCCTTCCTGAAACGCATCGCAGCCGCGCGATCGTTGCAAGGCATCCGCGTCGAGCGGCTCGACCACAACACCAAGGCAGGCGATATTCCGGCGTTGCTCGAGCCGCTGCTCGCGGGCAGCGACGCAGGACTTCTCTCCGAAGCGGGCCTGCCGGCCGTGGCCGATCCCGGGGCGAGTCTCGTGCGGCTCGCGCACGAGCGGAACGTGCGGGTCGTGCCCCTGAGCGGCCCCTCGTCCCTACTGCTTGCGCTCGCGGCCTCTGGCCTCGATGGACAGCGTTTCGCGTTTCATGGCTATCTTCCGATCGCGGAAACTGAACTCGTCTCCGCATTGAAGGAATGCGAACGCCAGTCGCGGAAGCTCAGGCAAACTCAAATATTCATCGAAACGCCCTACCGCAACGACCGCACGCTTGCGGCGATGCTGCGCGCTCTCCATCCGGCGACGCTCGTGTGCGTCGCCGCGGACCTGACCTTGGATTCGGAAACGGTGCGATCCCGAACGGTCGCCGCGTGGCGCAAAGAACCGCCGCAGCTCAAGGGACGGCCTACGGTATTCCTGTTTTTGGCCTGAGTTTCAACGCACCCTGAACTCGCCCTGCGCCAGCACCTTGGCGAGCGCGCCGGCCATCGCGCCACCGAAGCGCTTGGCGAACCGCTCCGCCAGATTCTCCTTCTGCGTGAAATCGACGATGTCCTCGGCCTTGATCACTTCGCGCGCGACGAAATCGACGCTGCCGAAGCCGTCCGAGAGCCCCAGCTCGACGCTCCTCGCCCCGGTCCACAGCAGTCCCGAGAAGAGGTCGGAGCTCTCCTTCAACCGCTTGCCGCGCCCTTTCCTCACGACATCGATGAACTGCTTGTGGATGTCGTCGAGCATCGACTGGGCGTGCTTCCTCTGCTTTTCGTCGATCGGCGAAAACGGATCGAGGAACGCCTTGTTTTCGCCAGACACGAGCACGCGCCGTTGCACGCCGAGCTTTTCCATAGTGCCGGTAAAACCCCAGCCATCCATGATCACGCCGATCGAGCCGACAATGCTCGCCTTGTCCACGTAGATCTTGTCGGCGGCGGCGGCGATGTAGTAGCCGCCCGAAGCGCAGATGTCCTCGACCACGGCGTACATGGGAACGTTGGGATAGACGCCGCGCAGGCGGCGGATCTCGTCGTAAATGATCCCCGCCTGGACGGGGCTCCCGCCGGGCGAGTTGATGCGCAGGACCACGCCCTGCGTGTTTTTGTCCTTGAAGGCGCCCTGCAGCGCGGCGGTCACCCGGTCGGCGCTCGCGTCGCCTTTCGGATCGATCACCCCCACGACGTCTACGAGCGCGGTGTGCTTCCCCGCGGTGAAGCCGTCCTGCGCGCGCCAGTCGAGCGCGATCAACAGGAGCACGGTGAGGTAGGCAAATCCGAGCAGCTTGAAGAATATGCCCCAACGGCGCGAGCGGCGCTGCTCCTTCAACGCGGCGAGCGCCAGCTTCTCGATCACTTCGCGTTCCCAGTTACCCTCGGCCATGCGGATCGCCCTTCACGATGACGCGGCCGTTTCGCTCTTCGACGGGCACCGAAATGAGACCCTCCTCGAAGCACGGACCGCGCAGACACCTGCCGGTATCCGGTGCGTAGGTCGCACCGTGCGTCGAGCATATCAAATGCAGGCCCCAGACATCAAAAAACTTTCCGGGCTTCCAGTCCAATTCCATGGGCATGTGCGCGCAGCGATTGAGGTAGGCGTAGACCCGCCCTCCGTAGCGCACGGCGAACGCCGGCTCCGGCCTGCCCTGCACATCGACTTCGAAGCGCACCCCGTCGCCCAAGTCCACCAGATCCGCGCTCGAGCAGATTACCCGTTCCTTGGCAACCATCGCGTCAATCCGTCAGTCCTCTCCGGGCAAGCTCGAATAGTAGCAATTCGCCGCGCGTCAGGCAGGCAGGGACTCCAAGAAACGTGCGAGCGGTTCGGGCAGCTGAGCGCGAAGCGTAACTGTTTCCCCGGAGAGAGGATGGTCGAATACCAGTTCAGCCGCGTGCAGGAACATGCGCTTGAGCCCTTGCTTCCCGAGCTCGCGGTTGAGCTCGAACCCTCCGTATTTGTCGTCCCCTGCTATCGGGAACCCCAGGTGCGCGAGCTGGACCCGAATCTGATGGGTACGTCCGGTCAGGAGTTCTGCCGAAAGCAGGGTGTAATCACGGAACGCCCGTTCTCTCCGGAACACGGTTTGCGACTCGCGTCCCTCGAGATGCACGCCTACGCGCCGCTCGCCGAAGCGGGTCAGATATTTCTTGAGCGGCAGGCTGACGTTGCGCCGATCGTCCCGCCAAATGCCCTTCACCAGCGCGAGGTAGTGCTTGCGGACCCTCCCTTGGCGCAACGCCGCGTGCAGCGCAGTCAGCGCCGAGCGCTTCTTGGCGAGGATGAGCAAACCGGAAGTTTCCCGATCGAGGCGATGCGCGAGCTCCAGGAATTTCAACTGAGGCCGGGCGGCGCGAAACTGTTCGATGACCCCGAAGCTCACCCCGCTTCCACCGTGGACTGCGAGCCCGGCGGGCTTGTCCACGACGAGGAGCGCGTCGTCCTCGAAAACCACCGGCGGCAGCGAGGCCGTTCTCGGCACTAGCGGTCGAGCGCGGACCGCCGTGCGCAACGGGGGAATCCGGACTCGGTCACCCAGCCGCAGGCGATAGGTCGCGTCCACGCGAGCGCTGTTCACCCTGACCTCACCGGTGCGCAGGATGCGGTAAATGTGGCTGCGCGGCACGCCCTTGCAGATGCGCAACAGGAAGTTGTCCACGCGCTGGCCTTCGCTTCCGCCATCGACCTCGATTGCGGAGGCGTTGCTTAAATCCTTCATTTTGTTTATGATCTGTCCGCTGCTTCCGATGCGGGACGGCTGCTTGTACGTGCGACGGTGCGAATTTTTCGCCCCCAGACAAGACTGGCTACCCTGTCCCCGGTTCCGCCGCTCACTCATGGCTAGAGTCCGATTTTGCGAGCGCACGAACCCGAAGCGCAAAGGCGGTTGGTTATCCAACCAATGATAGCAATTGAACAGCGCGCCAACAGCATATCGGCAGAATTGACGGGGCCTGCAATGCAGCGCCCCAACCCGACAAGCCAAATTACCGCGTTCTTGTGATCCCAAGATCAATGATGCGAAATTAGCCTATTGAAACCAGGCTCTTGGTTTGTCCTGCCCGCGCGCGGGAGAACAAACAGTGAAGCGCATGCTCTTCAATGCGACACAGGCCGAGGAACTCCGTGTCGCCATTGTCGAAGGCCAGAAACTCATAGACCTCGACATAGAATCGGCCGCGAAAGAACAAAGAAAAAGCAACATCTACAAGGGTGTCATCACCCGGGTCGAGCCCAGTCTCGAAGCCGCGTTCGTTGACTACGGCACCGAGAGGCACGGGTTTCTTCCATTCAAGGAAGTCGCGCGCCAGTATTTCAAGCCCGGCGTCGACGTCGGACGCGCGCGCATCCAGGACGCTCTCCATGAAGGCCAAGAGCTGATCGTCCAGGTCGAGAAGGACGAACGCGGCAACAAGGGCGCCGCGCTCACTACCTTCATCAGCCTCGCCGGGCGCTACCTCGTTTTGATGCCGAACAATCCCCGCGGCGGTGGCGTGTCGCGCCGCGTCGAGGGAGAAGATCGGGACGAGCTGCGCGACATCATGGACAAGCTCGAGGTTCCCGCCGGAATGAGCATCATCGGCCGCACCGCCGGCATCAGCCGCTCCTACGAAGAGCTGCACTGGGATTTGAGCTATCTGCTCAAGCTCTGGAGCAAGATCGTCGAGGCGACCGAGCCCTTGCGCGATGCGGACGGGAAGCTCCTCAACCCGGCGCCGTTCCTGATCTACCAGGAAGGCAGTCTCGTCATCCGCGCCATCCGCGACTACTTCCAGCCGGACATCGGCGAGATCCTGATCGACACCGACCCGATCTTCGAACAGACCGTGGCGTTCATGAGCAACGTCATGCCCGACAATGTCGGCCGCGTGAAGCGCTACCGCGACGACGTGCCGCTATTCTCGCGCTTCCAGATCGAGCACCAGATCGAGACCGCCTACTCGCGCCAGGTATCGCTGCCTTCCGGCGGCGCGGTCGTCATCGACCATACTGAGGCGCTGGTTTCGATCGACGTCAATTCCGCTCGTGCCACGCGCGGCCACGATATCGAGCAGACAGCGTACAACACCAACGCCGAAGCCGCCGACGAGATTGCGCGGCAATTGCGCTTGCGCGACCTCGGGGGACTCATTGTCATCGACTTCATCGACATGGCGAATCAACGCAACCAGCGAGAGGTGGAGAACCGCCTGCGCGAAGCGCTGCGTTTCGATCGCGCGCGAGTGCAGATGGGCAAGATCTCGCGTTTCGGTCTAATGGAACTGTCACGCCAGCGGCTGCGGCCCTCGCTCGGCGAGGGCAGCAACATCACCTGCCCCCGCTGCAACGGCACCGGCCACATCCGCGGTACCGAGTCCACGGCGCTGCATATCCTGCGCATCATCCAGGAAGAAGCGATGAAAGAGAACAGCGCCGCGGTCCACGCCCAGGTGCCGGTGGACGTCGCCACGTTCCTGCTGAACGAGAAACGCGCCGACATCCATTCCATCGAGGCACGGCTGAAAGTGAACGTCGTGCTGATCCCGAACGTTCACCTGGAGACGCCGAATTACAAGGTGGAACGCCTGCGGCACGACGACCTCAACCAGGCCGAGGCGCTCCCGGCGAGCTATGACCTCGCCACGCCGCCGGCCGAAGAAGAAGCGCAGGTGCAGCCGGCGCAAGAGGCAAAGGTGCAGCGCCAACAAGCTGCAGTGCGTGGCGTCACCCCGGAGCGGCCAGCGCCGGTGGCGGCGCAGTATGCGAAACCCGAATCGCCGCGCTCCACCGCGCCGCGGCCGGGGATCATCGGCCGGATCTTCGGCTGGTTCAAGCGGGACGCAGAAGCCCCGGCGCGGACTCAGCCGGTGCCCGCACCTGGGCCGCGCCGAGAGCAACCGGACCGGTCTGAACGTCGCGAACGCGGCGATCGCGATCGCTTCCGGGGTCGCGGCGAGAACCGCCAGGACCAGCGTTTCGGTCGTGACGGGCGCCGCGACGAGCGACGCGAAATGCGCGGCGACCGTCCGCGTCAGGATCGCCCAGACCGTCAAGAACGTCCCGACAGGGCTCAGGGCGAACAAAGGCCTCAGCGCGGCGAACGGCCTGGGCGACAGGAGCGGCCGCCGATGGAGCGTCCCGAACAGCGCGAACAACGGCAGCTCGAGCCTGGCCGCGGACCCGTGCCCCACGCAGGTGTTTCCGATCCGCGTGAGACCGAGCACGAGCGGCGGCGCAGGCGACGTGGCGGACGCGACCGCGGCAGGGGCGAGCGCGCAGACAACGCCCAAGGAACGCCCCGTGGCGAGGAACATCGTCCCGCGCAACCAGTGAGCGATGCGCCAGCCGCCGCCGACATTCCCGCGGAACGTTCATCCTTTCCTTCTCCGGCGCTGCCGGAATCCGAGCAGCCGAGCGTGCCTCTGAGAGAGGCGGAGACTCCGGCGCAGTCACAATATCAGCCTGCTCCAACTCAAGTCGCGCAGCCGGCTCCGCCCGCCTCGCACGCGCCTGATCCTGCGGAGATCGAGCGCGCGCTCAAGGAAAGCGGGCTGGAAATGGTTCAGACCCGCGCGGGAGTCCAGGCCGAGCCGCCCCCGGAGCCGGAATTCACGCCGGCCAAGCGAGAGCGCCGGCCGCCCCCGCCCGATCTCGACGAGCCCCTCGTTCAGGTGGAAACCGGGCGCGAGCCCCCGACCCCGAAGGTCTGATCACACTCCTCGTCCGGGTAGCCGCAGGGATTCCAGCAACCCGTCGGCCGCGTCCTCGAGCATGTCGAGCACGCGCTCGAACTCTTGCGGCCCGCCGTAGTAGGGATCCGGCACTTCCTCCTCTTCGCAGCGCCGCGCGTAGCTCATCATCAATTTCAGCTTGTGGGCGGCGGAGGGCTGCGCCATGCGCAGCAGAATCGAGTGATGGTCCCGGTCCATGGGAAGGATCAGGTCAAAGCGCCGGAAATCGGCTCGCTCGACCTTGCGGGCGCGGAGGCCGCTCAGATCGTAGCCGCGCCTCGCCGCCGCATCCTGCGCCCGGGGATCCGGCGGCTCACCGACGTGGTACGCGTGGGTTCCGGCGGAATCCACGAGGATCGCCTCTCCCATTCCCGCGTCGCCAGCGAGCTTGCGGAAAATCGCCTCCGCGGTCGGCGAGCGGCAGATATTCCCCGTGCAGACGAACAAAACGCCGAACCGGTTGCCGGACATCGGTCATCCCAATATAGAATCCCCTCTCGCGCGCCGAGCCGCGAGAGGACATGATTACCCGACGCATTTTCGCACTTATCATTGCCGCACTGGCTGCGCTCGCGCCCGCGTCCGGCCTCGCGCAGGACTGGCCCACGAAGCCGGTTCGGGTCGTGATCCCGTTTGCCGCGGGAGGCGTCTCGGAGGCGATTTTTCGAGCGCTGTCTCCCGGAATCGAGGCGAGTCTCGGCCAGCGTTTCGTAGTAGAAAGCAAACCGGGTGCGGACGGCGCCATCGGCACCGGCGAGGTCGTGCGCGCCGCGCCCGACGGCTACACGCTGCTGCTCGGGCCGACGGCGGTTTACGCCGTCGCGCCGCACCTCTTCAGAAATCTCGGCTTCGATCCCCTTGCGGCGCTCGATCCGATCTCGCTCCTCGCCGACGCGCCGCTCCTCGCGGTTGTCGGAGCGAACATGCCCGCGAAATCGCTCAAGGAGCTTGCCGATTATGTGCGCGCCAATCCGGGCAAGTTCAATTACGGCTCACCGGGTACCGGCTCGCCGGCTCATCTCACCGGCGCCGCCTTCACGCAGGAAACCGGCAATTCGCTGGTGTACGTGCCGTACAAAGGCACGCCCCCGATGGTCCAGGCTTTGCTCGCCGACGACATCCAGGTCGCGTTCCCGACGCTGACCGGGATCATCGGGCCACTCAAGGCGGGCAGGCTCAAGGTGCTCGCCGTGATGGCGCGGCAGCGTATGGCGGAATTGCCCGACATCCCGACCACGGTCGAGGCCGGATTTCCGCAACTGGTAGGGGGCAACTGGTGGGTGCTGGCGGCGCCGCGCGGTACGAGTGCTCGAATTATCGACCGACTCGCCGCAGAGTTCGGCGCCGCATTGAAGAACGCGAACGTACGCAAACGCATCGGCGAGCTCGGCCACGTTCCGATCGGACTTGCGCCCGCCGCGACTGCCGCTTTCCTCAAGTCCGAATCGGCGCGCTACAAGTCCGTCGTCGAGTCGGGCGGCATCAAGCCGGAGTGAGCGAGATCTCCGGAAACGCGCGCGCTGAAAGGCGCACCCGGCTGGTCGCCGCGATGGCGGACGAGGAAATCGATGTCCTCGTCGTCGCGGGAAATCCATGGCGCAGCGATTACCTGCGCTTCGCGCTCGACGTCACCCCGATCGAAGGGCACGCTTTTGCGTTCCTCGAGCGCGAAGGGCCGGGGCGAATCATTGTCGAGCACCCTGCCGAGGCGGCGCGCCTGCGCTCGGAGCAGCCGCAGCTTCAAGTGAGCTGGTCGCCCTCTCCGATCGCGGAAACGGAGACCGCCATCCGCGCGCTCGGCGGACGGCGAATCGCCCTCGCGCCGCTCGCCGCGGTTCCCCATCGCCTTGCGATCGGACCGCTCGGCTCAAGCGTGATCCCGACCACCGCCCTGCTCGACCGCCTGATGCTCCGGAAATCCTCATCCGAGATCGACGCCCTTCGCCGCGCTGCTGCCCTCGCCGACCAAGGCTATGTCGCATTTTGCGACGCAGCGCGCCTCGGGCGTCCGGAATACGCCCTGGTCGCGGATGTCGAGGCGTTTTTCCGCTCACGCGGTTGCCCGGAGAATTTTCAGATCCTCGGCTCGGGCGGCAGGGAAGTGCGCGGCATGCACGCGCCGACCGAGCGGCGCCTCGTCGCCGGCGATCTGGTGACGACGGAGCTTACTCCGTGCGTGGACGGCTATTACGCGCAGATTTGCCGCACGCTGGTGCTGGGAGGCCCGAGCGAGGCGCAGGAGCGCGCCTTCGCTGTATACAACGAAGCACTCGAAGCCGGTATCACCGCCGTGCGCCCCGGAGCCACGGCGGGAGAGGTCGCGCGCGCGCAAAACGAAGTATTCCGACGCCATGGTCTCGGCGAGTACGTGACGGCAGAGTACACGCGCGTGCGCGGCCACGGCCTGGGGCTCTATGTGGACGGGCGGCCGGCGGTGCTCGAGGAGGTCGACCTGATCCTCGAGCCCGGCATGACGTTGATCGTCCACCCGAACACCTATCATCCGGAGGTCGGCTACTTCGTGCACGGCGACTCGGTGCTCGTGACGCCCGAAGGCTGCGAGGTCCTAACCCGGACGCGGCGACGGTTGTTTTCGGTGCCTCTCTAAGACATGCGTCGCGGGCTGATCAGCTGGTCGCGCGAGGAAGTGCCGCCCTCCGTCCTCGACAGCCGCGTCGCGCGGCTGCAAGGGGAAATGCAGGCCGCGGACCTCGGCGCCGCGCTCGTGTATACGTCGTTCGCGCGCCCGAGCGCCGTGGCTTGGCTCACCCATTTCGTGCCCTACTGGAACGAGGCCTTGCTCGTCATCTTCCCGACAGGAGCGCCGGTGCTGCTTGCTGCGTTCTCGAAGCGCGTGCTCGAGTGGATCCGCAGCGTCAGCCACCTCGGCGAAGTTCGATCCGCGCCCGACCTCGGACGCGCCGCGGCGGTATTTCTCAAGGAGCGTTCTCCGGAGCCGTCGCGCATCGGAGTGCTGGAGCTCGATGCCTTGCCCTGGACGGTGGCCGAGCCGATCGTCCGGGGCCGATTCGACGAGCTCGTCGATGCAACCGGCTTGTTCGCCTCGATCCGCCAGCCCGCGGACGACGCCGAGGTCCGGCTCGCGCGGCGCGCAGCAAAGATCGCCGCGCAAGCGCTCGGGGCGATTCCAGCCGGAGTGCAGCGCGCCTCGGAAGTGCTCTCCGCGCTGGAGGCCTCGGCGCGGCTCGACGGGGCCGAAGAAGTGCTGCCGCGCCTTGCGCCGGACCTGCGTGCGGACGCGACCCTGCGCAGATTCGAAGGCGATGCGCCTCTGGGCGAGCGCTACGGGGTGGAGCTGTCCGTCGCCTACAAAGCCACCTGGGTGCGGGTCGCGCAATGTTTTTCCGATAACGGATTGCCGCAATCCTGGCGTGGCGCAGCCGAGTGGTCTGCCCAAGCCGCTGCGCGCTTGAGCGAGACGAATTTTTCCCTTGAACCCCTGCCCCCGGGTGCGCCGCCGCCGGGGAGGCTCACCGCCTGGACGCTCGAGGCCTGCTTCGGCAGCTCACCGCTTTCCATCGCGGCGGGCAGCGGAGCACCGGCCCGGTCGGTGTTGCCGGCGGGATCCCTCGCATCCCTGTCCTTGCAGCTGAGCCTTGACGACGGGCCTTGGCTTAGGGGCGAGCCTCTTGTCGTCGGGAGCGGCAGCCGGCCGAGCAGGCGGCTGATTTAACCGACGGCGCGAGCGGATTCCTCGGGCGAGGCGCCAAAAAAGTTTCGCCTGAGCTCGGCCAGGCGGTCGCGCGCCTCGGCGGCTTTCTCGAACTCGAGATTGCGGGCATAGTCGAGCATCTGCTTTTCCAGCTGCTTGATTTCCCGTGCGAGCTGCTTCTCGGACATCGACTCGTAGCGCGCCTGTTCCTGCGCGGCTTTCAACTCCAGCCGCACGTCCTGGAAGTCCCGGGCGCCCTCGATCATGTCGCGCACTTCTTTGGAGATGCCGATCGGGGTGATTCCGCGCTTCGAGTTGTCCTCGATCTGTTTCGCACGGCGGCGGTCGGTCTCCCCTATCGCGCGCTTCATCGAGTCGGTGACGGTGTCCGCGTACAAGATTGCCATGCCGTTCAGGTGGCGCGCGGCCCGGCCGATGGTCTGGACGAGCGAGCGCTCCGAACGCAGGAACCCTTCCTTGTCCGCGTCCAGGATCGCCACCAGCGACACTTCGGGCAGGTCCAGTCCCTCGCGCAGCAGGTTGATGCCGACGAGCACGTCGAACTCGCCCAGGCGCAGATCCCGGATGATCTCCACCCGTTCGACCGTTTCCACTTCGGAGTGCAGGTAGCGCACCTTCACGCCGTGCTCGGCGAGATAGTCGGTCAGCTCCTCGGCCATGCGTTTGGTGAGCGTGGTCACCAGCACCCGTTCTTTGCGCGCCACGCGCAGGCTGATCTCGCCCAGCAAATCATCCACCTGCGTCGAGGCGGGCCGCACCTCAAGCAGCGGGTCGACCAGGCCCGTGGGCCGGACGACCTGCTCCACGACCTGCCCTGAGGTTTGGCGCTCGTATTCGGCTGGGGTCGCCGAGACGAAGACGGTCTGGCGCATGATCCTTTCGAATTCCTCGAACTTGAGCGGCCGGTTGTCGAGCGCAGAGGGCAGGCGAAAACCGTAGTCGACGAGGTTCTCTTTGCGCGAGCGGTCGCCGCGGTACATCCCGCCCAGTTGCCCGATGGTCACGTGCGACTCGTCGATGAACATAAGTGCGTTCGGGGGCAAGTAGTCGATCAGCGTCGGCGGGGGCTCGCCCTCCTTCCTCCCGGACAGGTGCCGCGAGTAGTTCTCGATGCCCTTGCAGAAGCCTAGCTCGTTCAGCATCTCCAGGTCGAAGCGCGTGCGCTGCTCGATGCGCTGGGCTTCGAGCAGCTTGCCCGCCTTCTGGAAGTATCCGATCCGATCGGCAAGCTCGATCTTGATCGCCTCGATCGCGCGCAGCGTGGTCGAGCGCGGCGTCACGTAATGGCTCGATGGATAGACCGTGAAACGCGGCACGCGCTGGCTCGCGCGCCCGGTGAGCGGATCGAACAGGGTGAGGGTTTCGATCTCGTCGTCGAGGAGCGCGATGCGCAGCGCCGTCTCCGAATTTTCTGCAGGGAACACGTCGAGCACGTCGCCGCGCACGCGAAAAGTGCCGCGCTTGAATTCGAGCTCGTTTCTTTCGTATTGCATCGCCGCGAGGCGCGCGATCACGTCGCGCTGGGGCATCCGCTCCCTTTCCCGCACGTGCAGGATCATGCCGTGGTAATCGACCGGGTCGCCGATCCCGTAGATGCAGGACACCGTCGCGACTATCACGGCGTCTTCGCGCTCGAGCAGCGACTTCGTCGCCGACAGCCGCATCTGCTCGATGTGCTCGTTGATGCTCGAGTCCTTCTCGATGTAGAGGTCGCGCGACGGAACGTAGGCCTCGGGCTGGTAGTAGTCG